>JAQBNX010000225.1 GCA_028288385.1 Spirosoma sp. | reverse complement strand
CTTTTATTGAATGAAAACAGCTAGTTGGAGTAGGAGGGGAGCCTGTACGTATATAAACAGGTATGTTGCGTAAAGAAAACGCTACGTAACTTACTCATGAAGCTGTAAGATGGGGTTTAGAGCTAGTTGATGCCCCATATTAAGCTGATTAATTGTGTATTTCGAAATCCCTTGATTTTATTAAGTGTTCATTACCAAACGGATGGCTTCTGCTGCCGGTGCGCTTAATCCTGTGCCATACTGAGTCAATTGCGCTTCTATCTCCGTTAGCATGAGCAGCGTCGTCGCTTCATAGACGGCCAGGTTAGCGTCACGCACGCGCATCATGATCGGACGGAGATTACAGGTTTCCTCATCCTCGCAGTCATTACAGCGGATGTAAAAGTTGAGCGACACACAGGGGAGTAGGCGCAATGGGTCCATCAATTACCCGGATAATCTGGGCCAGGTTAAAGCGGTCAGGCTCTAATCTGAGCCTAAAACCACCCCCTTTGCCTTTCTGACTTTGCAGCAGTCCCTGATTACGCAACCCGAGCAGAATACTCTCCAGAAACTTTTTAGGAATGGTCTCTTTAGCTGAGACAGAGGCGATCAGAATAGGACCTTTACCGAATTCTTCGGCCAGCGCTTTTACAGCATATTTTGCTTTTCGGGAGATTATATTTCAATTAAATCGGAATTAACAGGCTAAGCTTACTTCATAAAACAATATTACTGCCCATACAAATCCTTTTATATGGATCTAGTAGAGCAATAACCGTATATCTCTATAGACTATTAGGTAATTGTCTGTTTGTCAGTTTTTTATAATTTATTTGCAAAAGTAGAATTCAGGATTAACCTTTGCCCGTCGATTCAGCCGTGCTTACTAGACAGGCGGCTCAACCGAGTAGTATTATGATGACAGTGAACCCCAGCCCCTGTGTTTCGCGCCTCTCACTATGCATTCGCTGTAACAACAGCCCTACACCGTTGTGTATACGTTGTTGTTGCTGATGCTAGTTAACCGATAACTGGCTATTCTAGTAGACACGCCCGCGATACGAGGCTATCAAATTTAAACCCCTCAAATGTTTAGCTTTAATGCGCTGATAATAAGTTTCTCCAATAAGAATCCTTTATTCTAGTAAATATATAGATTAAATGGTTTTATTATGTTAATCGTCAACACCCTCATTGACTGGTACCAAATCAGCTATAGTCTAGCCGGTTTTGACAGGCCCAGATTCGTTAGTGACATCACCGAAACGATTCCCCAGGATGAGTCGTGTCAGATCGCGCGGCTCAGTTTTATCGGCGATGGTATCCAGGCACGGGGCCAGCTCACGATTCGCGTCAGGCAGCCGCAAGGATTTAGTCTCATTCAGGATCGGCTGCGGGCCGTAAAGGGCATGGTAAGCGTACAAACTGACTAATAACATTGACAACCGGGTGCAACATCCTAAAAAACGAATGACGATGATTTTTGACAAAACCTGACTCCGCCCTTCACCTTTTGCATCGGTATATTAAAAAACCGGAACGGCGCCAACCGTTCCGGCTAGTCACAACAAGACTGAAACTGCCGAAGCAATTCTCAAAGCCATTGGGTGCTATCAACACCCTCTAGCCAATCTCATTTCACACGTAACCATTGCAAAGTAATGATAAAACCGCTAATCCTATGGGGATTGACCCTATGGATGCCAGTTATAGTCCTGGCGCAGCCCATTCCTCCAACCATTAATACCACTCTGACCGGTCGCATAACTGATCAGCGAACAGGAGAACCCCTGATTGGAGCTACCGTATTAATTAAAGGAACCACCAATGGGGGGACGGCCGATACCCGGGGCCAGTTCATTCTCAAAACGGGTCAGAAGCTTCCATTTTCTCTCGTTATCAGTTTTATTGGCTATCAATCGAAGGAAGTCATTGCCGAGGGAAGTCCCATCAATATTGACCTGGCTGCCGACGCCAAACAGCTAGCTGAAGTCGTTGTGATCGGTTACGGCTCCGTAAAAAAAACGGATCTGACGGGTGCCGTTTCGTCCATCAATACGGATCAAATAAATAAAACCATCAATACATCGCTCGATCAGGCATTAGCAGGCAGGGCGGCTGGCGTTCAGGTAACTCAAACGTCAGGTCAGCCGGGCAGTGCCATCAGCATCCGGATCAGAGGAGGTAATTCAATTACGGGCGGCAACGAACCTCTGTATGTCATCGATGGCTTTCCAGTCTACAATGATAATACAGACGCGAATTCGGGGGTGATAAGCGGTCCCAGCATAAATGCACTGGCCAGTTTGAACCCGAGCGACATTGAGTCCATGGAAGTCTTAAAAGATGCGTCGGCAACGGCCATCTATGGTTCTCGGGGTGCCAATGGCGTCGTCTTAATTACCACCAAAAAAGGGAAAGCCGGACAAAATAACCTGAGCTACGAGGTTTATTACGGCCAGCAGAATGTACTGAAAACCGTCGATGTACTAACCAGCGCCCGCGACTGGGCCCTGCTGAAAAACGACGCCCGACTCAACTCCGGAAAAACGCCTTACTATACCGATGGTCAACTGCAGGCACTGACCGGCGGAACCGACTGGCAGCAGGAAGCCTTCACAACCGCCCTGATCCAGAACCACCAGTTGAGCCTGACCGGTGGCGACGACCGAACGCGCTATGCAATCTCGGGAAATTATTTCAAACAGGATGGCATTCTCCGCCAAACCGACTTTGACCGGTATTCCATTCGCATCAACCTTGACCGTGATTTTTCGCCAAAATTCAGAGTCGGTACCAATTTCACAGCCAGCAAGGTTTCTGCCCGGATTGCGAATGGAGGCATTGTGAATGCGCTTTTAGCCATGCCACCTACGGTACCCGTCCGTAAGGCCAACGGGGAGTATACCTACCAAAGTGAATTTGAGACGCCGTTGGGAAACCCGGTGGCGACCCTCGAAAAAGAGATTAATAAAACAACCACGTATCGCCTGCTGGGTAACGTGTTTGGAGAATACTCCCTGGCAACTGGATTAACGGCTAAAATTTCTTTTGGCGCGGACGTAATTAATAATAAGCAAAACCGCTATGTGCCGTCCTCGATCTATCAGGGGGCTAACGCCAGTGCTACCGGCACGGCCGCCGTGGGCAGTAAATTTGCCTCAAGCTGGCTTAATGAAAATACGCTGAACTACAGCCGCCAATTAGGGGGCAACCATTCGATCAATGCCGTAATCGGCTACACCCAGCAGGCCTACCAGAATGAAAGCGTTCTAGCGGGCTCGCAACAGTTTGTTACCGATCAACTGGCCTATAATGATTTAGGCAGTGGATCGGTTTATACCCAGCCCGCATCCAGTGCAAGTAAGTGGGCGTTAAATTCATTTCTGGGACGACTGAATTATTCACTCGATCAGAAATATATACTCACCATTAGTGCCCGCGCGGATGGCTCATCCCGTTTCGGGAAAGACAGGAAGTGGGGTTATTTTCCTTCAGCAGCTTTTGCCTGGAATGCGAGTCGGGAGTCGTTTTTCAGTGCTATCCCTTCGGTTAGTAATCTGAAACTACGCCTGAGCGCAGGCATTACTGGTAATCAGGAAATCGGCCAGTATTTATCGTTAGCGACGTTAGCGACGAACACCTATTTTTTCAACAATCAGACCGTCATCGGCTTTGCTCCCAACCGCATCTCCAATCCTGATCTGGGCTGGGAGACAACCGCTCAGTATGATATGGGGATTGACCTGGGCTTATTCAAAAACCGTCTTAGTATCGTCTTTGACGCCTACTTTAAACGAACGGGCAACCTGCTCCTGAACGTACCCATTCCTTATACAACCGGACAATCGACTTCGCTACAGAACTACGGTACGGTGGAGAATAAGGGGTTTGAACTGGGGATTAATTCACAGAATCTGCGGGGGAAATTGGCCTGGAACACCAATCTGGTTTTTTCACTCAACCGCAATAAGGTTATCAGCCTGGGTGAGGGAGCTAACTACATCATCTCAGGGGCCAATATCGCTAAAGTGGGCGAACCGCTAGGCTCATTCTACGGCTATAAAACAAATGGTATCTTTCAGACCAGCGATAATATTGCTGAATTGCCGACGATTGATCCAACCAAAACTAAACCGGGTGATCGTCGGTATGTCGACATCAACGGGGACAAAAAAATTACGCAGGCCGACGACCGTACGATCCTAGGTAATGCCCAGCCCAAATTTATCGGAGGACTGACCAACAGTTTTTCGTATCAAAACTTTGATTTGAGCATTTTCTTTCAGGGTTCGTACGGCAATCAACTCTTCAACCAGAATAAACAGCAACTTGAACTCCTGACGGGTCAGCAAAATGCCTCGGTCACGGCGTTGGACCGGTGGACGCCCACTACCCCAGGCAACACAATCCAACGCGCCCTTGAAGATCCGGCCCCGGTCAACACAAGTCGCTACGTTGAGGATGCGTCTTATCTGCGGCTAAAAAACCTAACGCTGGGGTATCATCTGCCCAACGGTATTGCCTCAAAAATCCGCTCCAGCCAGATTAAAGTGTACGTGACAGCCCAGAATTTATTTACCTGGACCCGTTACAGTGGGTATGACCCAGAGGTGAGCCGGTATGAGCAAAGTACGCTTAATCTGGGCATTGACTACAGCGTCTATCCCAGTAGCAAGGCCTACCTGGCGGGCTTAATCATCTCATTATAAACAGCTTACTTCTTAATGATACTCATGAAAAAGGCCGTAATCCTTTCAATTGGTCTGTTGGCTATGGCCTCCTGCACCGATTTAAATGAGAACCCTCAGGCCCTGTTAACTGCAGAGCAATTTTATAAAACCGAACCCGATGCTGTGGCAGCCGTGAATAGTGTGTACAACGGTGCTCTCAACAACGGTGGACTAACCATGTACAACCGACTGTTTCATCTGGCTTTTGAGATCATGTCGGATGACGCCATTGCCGGTCTGCGCGTGACCAATGCCGACGTTCGATCTATTGCAGTCTTATCGCACTCAACAACCAACGACCGCGTCGATGAACTCTGGAAAGAAAGTTACATGGCCATCAACCGAGCGAATATTGCCATTGCCCGGATTCCGTCGATTACCATGAACGAAACGCTGCGAACCCGGCTAGTCAACGAAGCTAAATTTTTACGAGCGTTGACCTACTTCACATTAGTCCGTCTATGGGGCGATGTTCCCCTGGTTCTAGAGGAAACTGGTTCGTTGGAGAAAGAAGCAATTCAGGTGAGCCGCACCCCGGCCGAACAGGTTTATCAGCAGATTATTCGCGACCTGACGGATGCTGAGAGCCTACCAAATTCCTATTCGGGAGCTGATGCGGGCCGGGCAACAGCGGGAGCTGCCAAAGCAATGCTGGCGAAAGTGTATCTGACCCGGCAGGAATGGAGCAAAGCCGTGGCCAAAAGCTTGGAGGTGATCAATGGTCCTTATGGCTATGACCTGTTCGAGAATTTCGCTGATGTTTTTAACGTGGCGACCAAGAACGGCAAAGAGCATATTTTCTCTGTTCAGTGCAAATCCAACGTCAACGGTCAGGGAAATCGGCTGGCTTCGTCGGCTACGCCGGTGGGTATTGCGGGTGTAGCAGCGGCCGGTACGGATGAGCCCCAACCGGGTGTATATAAGCTGTATTCGGCAACCGATAAACGACGGGATGTTACCTTCTTTACCTCACTCGTCAGCCCAACTACCGGAAAGGCCGTTACGTTTGAACCCCGCTTTTTTAAATACTTTGATCCCGCCCAGACCGCGAATCCAACCGAATCGGCCAAAAATATTCCGGTGATCCGGTTTGCCGAAATTCTGCTGATTTATGCCGAATCCCTCAATGAAGTGGGGGCGCCGACAGGGGAAGCCTACTCAGCCATCAACCGGGTTCGTAAACGGGCGGGACTAGCGGCATTGGAAAATCTGACACAGGTGCAGTTTCGCGAAGCGGTGTACACGGAGCGTCGCCTGGAGTTGATGTTTGAATTTCAGCGCTGGTTCGACCTTATCCGGACCAAACGTATGATTACGGCCCTGCACGCAGCGGGCAAACCGAATGCGGCTGAAAAGCATTATCTGCATCCCATTCCACAACGCGAAATTGACCTCAATCCAAAACTGACCCAAAATCCAGGTTGGTAATGAATCTGATCAATCATGAAAAAAATAGCTATATGCCTACTGCTGATCGGTACTTTACCCCGTTTGGCGCACGCTCAGGGAAAGGCTTCCCCACCGGACAAACCTAATATCCTGTTTATCTATGTCGATGATTGGGGATGGACTGACCTTAGTTCGGCAGGGAGCAAATATTATGAAACCCCTCATATTGATAAGCTGTTGAGGGAAAGTGTTCAGTTTACCCAAGCCTATTCGGTGGGTCCAAATTGTGCGCCCAGCCGGGCATCACTGATGACGGGCAAGTACCCACCCCGGCACGGCATTTACACCGTTGGTAATGCCGAAAGGGGCGATTCAACCAAGCGAAAACTGATTCCCGTCAAGAATAACACTGTTCTGAATCCATCCTTTGTGACCATAGCCGAAGAGCTGAAAAATACCGGCTATGCAACCGGGCTGATCGGCAAATGGCAGTTGGGCGAGACAGCCGAGGGCACCGGCCCACAGGCACAGGGTTTTGATTTCTGCATTGGCGGGAGCGAAGGAACGCCTTCCTATTTTTATCCCTACAAGAAAGCAAAGGCGGCCAAAACGCCCCATCAGGGTCTGGAATCCGGCAAAGAAGGCGAATACCTGACTGACCGGCTGACCGATGAAGCGGTCAAGTACATCGGTTCCCAAAAAGAGAACCCGTTCTTTCTGTACCTCTCTTACTTTGCCGTCCATACCCCAACCGAGGCCAAAGCATCGATTATTGACAAGTACAAGGCAAAAAAAGGCGATCAGTTTCACAACAACCCCACCTACGCGGCCATGATCGAAAGCGTCGATCAGGGGATAGGGCGGGTGCTGAAAACGCTCGATTCGCTGAAATTGACCAACAATACGCTAATTGTTTTTTACTCCGACAATGGCGGTATGGGCGCTGTCACATCGCAGTACCCGTTGCGCGGTTCGAAAGGCATGCTGTACGAAGGGGGTATTCGGGTGCCGCTGCTCGTAAAATGGGCTGGTAACGTACGGCCAGGGCGCCAGACCGACACGCCGGTCATTGGGATTGATTTTTATCCAACCCTTCTGGACATAGCCCGCGTACAAAAACCACTCAATAAGGACGTTGATGGCCAAAGTTTTTTGCCTGTCTTACTGGATGAAAAACCAGCCGTGCGGGATGCCCTATTCTGGCACTTCCCAGCTTATCTGGAAGCCACTAAAGGAGACTCACGCGTATCCGATTCCTTCCGAACTCGGCCCGTCAGTACGATTCGATCCGGCGATTTTAAGCTGCACGAATTTTACGAGGATGGCCGCCAGGAATTATATAACCTGAAGGAGGACATAGGCGAATCGACCAATCTGGCCACTAAAAATCCAGCCAAAGTGAAAGAATTGCATGACAAACTCGACGCCTGGAAAAAGAAAACGAAGGCTCCAATTCCTACGCAGCCCAACCCGGCATACCGCCCTTTGTAACTGACATCAAAAGAATCCATAAAATCGCTACTCATCCCAACCAATTTTCCTCATGAATCTTCTACCCTTAAAAAGTCTAACG
>JAQBNX010000104.1 GCA_028288385.1 Spirosoma sp. | reverse complement strand
TTTATAGTTACTCTATATGTAACAATCCAATACTACAAAAAGTGGACAGAGCAGAATGTTCAAGTTTATTCACTTTCCAAGAACATTTATCATCAATTTTACAATTAGGTCCATTACTTATTAAATTCCGTCAAAGTCTGTTTTTGCCAATTTTTTTATTGAGTATATTGCATGACTTTGTCACAAATATTTGTCAGCCCGGCTATCAGCTTCTGACTCGATTGCCCGCCTGGACCTCTTAAATTTAGATTTTCATATATATTATCGTCTTTCTTTGCCATTTTATCAATATTAAGGCAAAACGGCGGATCAACCCAACACTGTTACGACCATGTCTGATCAGGTTGACCAATCTTCTACTGTACACCTTCAACAAGGGCCTGAACAACTGCTTCAACCCAATGATGGCCTGTACCGCCCAGAGTTTGAACACGACAACTGTGGCATTGGCTTTGTGGCCCATATCAAAGGCCGCAAGTCGCACCAGATCGTTGCCGACGCCCTCCAGATGCTCCGTCGAATGGAACACCGGGGAGCCGTTGGTGCCGAAGCTAATTCTGGTGATGGCGCAGGTTTGCTTATTCAGATTCCGCACGAATTTTTCCTGGACGAGACCCGAAAATTAGGCGTCCATCTGCCTCCTGCACTTCAGTATGGCGTGGGTATGGTCTATTTCCCAAAGGACGTATGGCTGCGAGAAGAATGCAGGGCCGTGCTGAACCGGAAAATGAAGCGGCTCGGTCTGGAGTTACTTTGCTACCGCGTGGTACCCATCAATAATAGTGACTTGGGCAGCGGTTCCCGCTCCTGCGAACCACAGATGGAGCAGGTGTTTATTAAGCGCCCGGCCGACATTACCAACGCTGACGATTTTGAGCGTAAACTATACATTCTGCGTAATTACAGCACCCGCATCATCAACGAAACGATAGCGGGCGTTGACGAGTTTTATTTCTCTTCGCTCTCGTGCCGTACCATTACGTATAAAGGTCAGTTGACTACGCTGCAGTTGGAGCCATATTTCCCCGATCTCCAGCACGAAGACGTCGTGTCGGCCCTTGGCGTGGTCCATTCCCGGTTCTCTACCAACACCTTTCCATCGTGGAAACTGGCCCAGCCATTCCGCTACATTGCCCATAACGGTGAAATCAACACGGTGCGCGGCAACGTCAATTGGATGAAAGCGGCCGAAGGGCTGTTGAAATCATCCAAGTTTACGAAGGATGAAATGGACATGCTGCTGCCCATCTGCGATCCTAAACAGTCTGATTCAGCCAACCTCGACAACGCTATCGAGTTGCTGGTTATGAGTGGCCGTTCGCTGCCCCACGTAATGATGATGCTGATTCCCGAAGCCTGGGATGGCAACGAGCAGATGGACCCCGTACGGAAGGCATTCTATGAATACCACGCAGCGCTGATCGAACCCTGGGATGGACCGGCGTCGATTTCGTTTACCGATGGACGCATCGTGGGTGCGACGCTCGACCGCAATGGATTGCGCCCATCGCGGTTCTGGGTCACCGATCAGGATATTGTCATCATGGCTTCGGAAGTGGGGGTGCTCGACATTGATCAGGCCACCGTCGTCACGAAAGGCCGGTTGCAACCAGGCAAGATGTTCCTGGTCGATATGGAACAGGGCCGGATTGTAGCCGATGAAGAGATCAAAGAACAAATCAGTTCACGCCAGCCGTATCAGACGTGGCTGAACGAGCATAAAATCAAAATCCAGGATCTGGAAGCACCCATTCGCCAGTATCAACAATACGATCCGGCCAAACTGTTACGAATGCAGCAGGCTTTCGGCTTCACGTCCGAAGATTTGCGGATGATTCTGGCACCTATGGTTGAAACGGGTAAAGAAGCGCTTGGTTCTATGGGTACCGACGTACCGCTGGCCGTTTTGTCGGAGCAAAGTCAGCACCTGAGCCATTACTTTAAGCAGTTGTTTGCGCAGGTGACCAACCCGCCCATTGACTCCATTCGGGAACGGGCCATCATGTCGCTCATCTCGTTCGTTGGCGCTACGTATAATCTCCTGAGTGAATCGCCGGAGCACTGTCGGCAGGTTGAACTGGAGCAGCCAGTGCTGACCACGCAGGAGTTTGACAAGCTGCGGTTCATTGACAAACCGAATTTTCAGGCCAAAACGATCAATTGCCTGTTTACAGTCGATGGACAGGGCAAATCGCTCGAACGCGCCCTCGACCGCATCTGCCGCTATGCTGAAGATGCCATCCAGGACGGTTACTCGATTCTGGTGCTATCTGACCGGGCCATCGACTCCAGCCACGCCCCTATCCCTTCTCTACTTTCTACGTCGGCCATCCACCACTACCTGATCTATCGGGGTCTGCGGGGTAAGGTTGGCATTGTGGTCGAAGCAGGAGACGTCTGGGAAACCCACCACGTTGCCACGCTCATTGGCTATGGCGCATCGGGAGTGAACCCGTACATGGCCTTCGAGACGATTGCTAACATGAAAGAAAAAGGGCTGTTGCAGGTTGATTATGACCTCGATAAGCTCTACAAAAACTACGTAAAGGCGGTCAACGGCGAGTTACTCAAGATCTTCTCGAAGATGGGTATCTCCACGCTGCAATCCTACCAGGGCGCAATGATTTTTGAATGCCTTGGACTAAATTCTGAGGTCGTAGACCGATACTTCACCGGTACGGTATCGCGCATTGGCGGGATGGGTCTGGACGAGATTGCCCGCGAAATTCTAATCCGGCATAACGTGGCATTTCCCAATGAGCCAGTGTCGGTGCCGCGGCTCGAAGTGGGCGGTATTTATCAATGGAAGCAGCGGGGCGAAAAGCATATTTTCAACCCTGATACGATCCACCTGCTCCAGCAATCGACGCAGCGCAACGATTACAGCATCTTCAAAAAATACTCGAAGCTGATTAACGACCAGGATAAAAGTGCCATTACGTTGCGGGGTTTGCTGAAGTTCAAAAAAGGCCTGCCCGTACCTATTGAGGAGGTTGAACCTATTGAAAGTATCTTCAAGCGGTTCGCTACGGGTGCTATGTCTTTCGGTTCAATTTCCTGGGAAGCCCACACCACACTGGCCATTGCCATGAACCGCATTGGCGGCAAAAGCAACTCCGGCGAGGGTGGCGAAGATGAACTGCGCTACAAGCCCCTGCCCAACGGCGACAGCATGAATTCGGGCATTAAGCAGGTAGCATCGGGCCGATTTGGCGTCACCAGTCACTACCTGACCAATGCCCAGGAACTTCAGATCAAAATGGCCCAGGGGGCTAAGCCTGGCGAAGGCGGCCAACTGCCCGGTTTTAAAGTGGACGACTGGATTGGCCGGACCCGCCACAGTACACCCGGTGTTGGGCTGATTTCGCCCCCACCCCATCACGATATTTATTCGATTGAAGACCTGGCACAACTTATCTCCGACCTCAAGAATGCGAACCGAGCGGCCCGCATCAGCGTAAAGCTGGTGTCGGAAGCTGGGGTTGGAACCATAGCGGCCGGAGTTGCCAAAGCCCACGCTGACCACATCCTGATATCAGGTCACGATGGCGGCACGGGAGCCTCACCCCTATCGAGCATCCGCCATGCGGGTTTACCCTGGGAACTGGGTTTAGCCGAAGCCCACCAGACACTGGTACGTAATAAACTGCGGGGTCGCGTGACGGTACAGGCCGATGGACAGATGCGTACGGGCCGGGACCTCGCCATTGCCGCCCTGCTGGGTGCCGAAGAATTTGGCGTTGCTACGGCCGCGCTGGTAGCTGCGGGCTGTATCATGATGCGCAAGTGCCACCTGAACACCTGTCCGGTGGGTGTGGCCACGCAGAATAAGGAACTACGCACTCTGTTTACGGGCAAGCCTGAGCATGTGGTA
>JAQBNX010000749.1 GCA_028288385.1 Spirosoma sp. | reverse complement strand
CGGTGGTGGTACCCCAGTTGTATCCAGATCAGTCTCGTTAGATAGTCAACTTCGACGTAGTTTAGCTGGTTCAGCAGGTAGGCGGAAATACCCAATTGAAGCAGTGATGGATACGGGAATTGATTTTGCCTTTCCTAATACGGCAACCATTCCAATTCAGCACAATGGAGGTCACCCAATGTGCGACACTGTGGAGCCCGATTATATTGGCTGGGATTTTGTCAATGACCAAAACGATCCATATGATGACGATCGTCATAATAAACATGGAAGTCGTATTGCCGCTATTATCAGCGAGGCTATGGGCAATGAAGTCAGAATTCTACCCCTAAAAGTAATAAGCAGCTCAGGCGTTGGAACTCTGTTTGATATTTTCTGCGGATTTGAATATGTTCTGTCCAACAGATTACCCGAGAAACCTACAGTTATTAATGCGAGTTGGGGATTTTACAGTGTAAATGAAAACACTCTTTTAACAAATTATATTAGGCAATTATATAATCAGCATATATGGCTAGTGAATGCAGCTGGAAATCGGGGTGATATTAATCAAAATGGAACTAATGTTTCGCTTGATAATAAAATTCGCTTTCCTGCCTGTTATAGCGATCTACACTTTAATGTTCTAACAAGTACAACCACTAAGGATAATCCCTTTGATGCTGTTGAAAACTTTTCATCAACTTACGTGAACGCTGGCGTTCAGGGAGATCAAGATGGTGGATTTCCAGAGTCGCTAAATAATAACCCTGCAAACCCTAAAATTATAGGCTCTTCTTACGCAACTCCCTATGCCAGTGCATTTGTAGCTATAAATTATAGAAAACCTTTTGACAAAGTAACTCGTAGCTCTTTAGTAGAGCTATTCCCAAACAGTGATGAAATACCAGATCTTAGCGAAGAAATAGAAAATGGATTAATTACAATACCATCAGCACCACTTGGTCTGTGATTAAGAGAATAGGATATGAAAGCCGGATGTTATATATGGACACTGCTATGTGGCTTATTGGTTACCAGCCAACATAGCCATGCCCAGTGTGATATTATACTAGATGATTATCGAAAAATTAGCACAAATAGGAGCCTCCAACCAGAACAATTAATCAAGCAGGAAATTAATTTGCAGGAAAGGTGGCAGGCATGTTCACTCCCAAAAGATTCTATATTTATCAAATTGCTACTACTCACTGGCGACTCATTTGTTTCCCAGAAAAAGTATAAATCTGCTGTTCAACAATATCAGAATGCTATTGAAACAGCTTCGGTCAAAAAACAACTGAAGCAGTTCCTGACTCCATCAGCTTATTTATTAGGAAAAGCATACCTATTTGATAACCAGATGGAATCAGCTAAGGCCGCCTTTCTGACTGTTTTAAAAAATGTAACCGACCAACCAATCGACAGAAAATGGGGTACGTTATCGCAGCTACATTTAGCGTACCTGAGCTTTTTACAAGGGGATTATCAACAGGCGTTGGCTCATGCTGATTTAGGAATAGATTGGGCTAGTGACTTACACGATGAAGCTCTGATTGCCAAACTTCTGCGTGAGCGGGTAAATGCATTATATGAACTTAATCGATATGAAGAAGCCGCCACAAATGCTCATAGAATGATTCAGCTCGCTAAAAGTGCTCAAGAAAACAAGTTGGGCCCTTACTACTTAGCGTTAGGAGATATTGAAAGTGCACGGGGAGAAACAGAACAGGCTATTAAGGCTTATATACAGGCTACTGACTGCTATCAGAAAGCTAACAATTCGGTCCAGCAAGCGTTTGTTTTAACAAACCTTGGCTTTTTATATTATTCTCAGGGTAATTTTAAACAAGCGATTTCTGAATATCAACATGCGCTGGTTTTGCAGGAAGATTCCTTCAGCCGGGCACGTCTTTTGGATAATCTCGCTGCGTGTTGGTGGAAGATGGGGCAATTTGATAAAGCTTTATCTACGTATCAGCAAGGGTTAGCAGCAATGCCAATTGCCTTCAAGGCTTTGTCCGCAAAACATAATCCCTCTCCTCAAGCCATTCGATTAGTTAGTCAGAAAGAGTACTTACTCACCATCATCCAGGATAAGGCTGACACTTGGCTTGATTATGCTAAAGCAATGGGCAATAACCGTCAACGGTTAAAATTAGCACTCGATACCTACATCATAGCCGATCAAATGATTGACTACATGCGTTGGGAGCAGACTGGTCAGCAGTCAAAACTATTTTGGCGGCAGAAAACAAGGAGTATGTATGAACGGGCTATTGAAACATGTTATCGACTTAACGATGCGGAACAGGCATTCAGACTCTTGGAGAAGAGTCGGGCCGTTATGTTAGCCGATAAAATAAATGAACTGGGCGCACAACAGAAATTAACGCGGCAACAGATTCAGGAGGAACAACAGTTGCAGCAGGCAGTGAATAAGCAACAAAATAAACTTGCTAATATACCTACTGATCATAACCCAGCTTATAATGCGGCTCAGATGGTTTTGTTTGCTAAACAGGATACTTTGAATACGTTTGTTAAAAAACTTGAAGCCTCAAATTCAGCCTACTATCGATATAAATACGATACTACTACTACGTCTCTGGCAGCCCTGCAAAAGCATCTGAAAGTACAATCGGCTTCGCTTATTACCTCTTTTGTTGGCGATAGCGCCTTGTACCTACTGGCTGTTACCGGCGACAGAACCGTATTGAAAAAGCAGTCCGTTAGTGC
>JAQBNX010000091.1 GCA_028288385.1 Spirosoma sp. | reverse complement strand
TTTCATAGGCGATATTGTTCGTCGCTGACCTTTTCCAGCCAGTCGACGACCTTACCATTGAGATGTTCATGAACAGCGATGTGGGTCATGCCGGTAGTTGGTGAGGCACCGTGCCAATGCTTTTCGTTGGGCTCAAACCAAACCACATCACCCGCATGAATCTCCTCAATCGGGCCACCCTCACGCTGTACCCAACCACAACCGGCGGTAACAATAAGCGTCTGCCCCAGCGGATGGATATGCCAGGCCGTTCTGGCGCCGGGTTCGAAGGTAACACTCGCTGCGGCTCCCCGTCGTGCGTCGTTTGCCTCAAATAACGGATCAATGCGCACAGCACCCGTAAACCAATCTTCTGGGCCTTTGGCTGAGGACTGTGTTCCAATTCTTGTAATATCCATACAATGCTGATTTATAATTAATGGAACTGGGTGGCCATTAACGCAAGCGAATCAATTCAGGAATTGACTTTAGATTCATTTCTTTGCATATACTGGAAATACGCTGGCTTCTCCATAATGCTCAATTTGCTCCACATTTTTTAAGAACTCCATATCCTCATCCGCAATTGCGAAATCCACTTCTGAGTTGTTTTTCATATGTTGCCAGTTGGCAGTCTTCGGTAGTGGAAGTAGGTCCAGTTGCAGGCAGTAACGAATAGCTAATTGGGATACAGAAACAGTATACTTCACTGCTATTGATGCTACGTCCCGATTCTTAAATAGTTCGCCATGGCCAAATGGCGAATAAGCCTCTACAAGAATGTCATTGTCTTGATTATATTGAATCAGTTCCTGGGGGTGTTGCTGATGTGGACCAGGATCTGATTGACCATTGGCTTGATGGTGCAGGACGAAAGAATATTATCGATGTCTGCCTGTTCAAAATTGGAAAGACCAATGGCACGAAGTTTTCCCATTTTGTAAGCTTCTTCAAGTGCTCTCCAAGCTTCGCGGTTTCCTTCATTGTAAGAATCGTTTTGAAGGAAGTTTGCCCATGGTTTTGGACTGTGAATAATCATCAGATCAATGTAATCAAGCCCCAATGCTTTCAGTGACCCATCAATCGATGAAACGGCTTCCGGATAAGACTTTACTTCGGCGGCCAGTTTTGTGGTCACAAACAGATCGGCTCTGTTTACACCACAAGCCCTGATTCCTTCACCAACTCCGCTTTCATTCTGATAAGCCTGTGCTGTATCGATGTGCCGATACCCAATTTTTGCAGCATTCTTCACGGCCTGTACTACGTCCCCATTATTGATAAACCAGGTACCCAGACCAAGTTTTGGGATATCAACCCCATTGGATAGCGTGTATGTTTCCTCTAAAACCATAATTAGTTTCTCTTACTGTTATTTTTTATACGCATTACTGTACACACCCAACTCAAGGATTGTACCGTAGCATTGCCGATTAAGTGATGGTAATTACTTTTCGCTACAGTATTCTTCGTCGGTCACGGGCTGCAACCATTTTACAATGCCCTTCTCTGTTTTCGGTAGAATATGTAGAATATACAGTTGTTGCATACCGGTATCTGGGCTGGCACCGTGCCAATGCATGACGCTGGGCGGACACTTCACGACATCGCCTTTCCTGATCGTTTGCCGGGGCTGACCTTTTATCTGGTGATAGCCCACGCCATCGGTAATAAGCAGCACTTGTCCCGCCGGATGAATGTGCCAGTTGCTTCGGGCACCCGGCTCGAAATAGACATTGCCGACCAGGGTATTGTAGGTACTATCATCCGCAACCAGGCCATAGGCCCATGCCTTGCCGGTGAAATTTTGGGCCGGTCCCAATTCGATCAACAAAATGGTTGCCACCGGGGTGTATCTTAAAGCTCTTGGGATGTCGGACGGAAGATGATTTCATTGATATCAACATCCTCCGGCTGGCTGATGGCAAACGCAACCACACGGGCGAAACTGTCTGGGCTAATCCCTACCGCCCCCACATACTCTTTATTTGCTTGCTGGATGTCTGCCTCGGTAATGTGTTCCAGCAATTCTGTTTTAACAGCGCCTGGACAAACGATGGTTGTCCGGATATTATACGGCTTTACCTCCATCCGTAAGCCTTCTGTCAAGGCACGCACCGCAAATTTAGTCGCTGAATAAACCGCAGAGCCGGTAAACACTTTATGACCCGCCACCGAAGAGGTGTTGATAATTTGACCTGACTTCTGTGCTTTCATGTAAGGCAGAACAGCAGCAATACCGTTAAGCACCCCTTTAATGTTCACATCGATCATCGTATCCCACTCGGCCACATTCAGGCGGTCCATGGGCGATAAGGGCATCACACCGGCATTATTCAGAATCACGTCTACCCGCCCAAATTGGTCAACCGCTGAATAGACCAGCTTTTTAACCTGGTCTCGCTGCGTTACATCCATCGCCATAGCCAGCGCTTTTCCACCCTGGTCCTGTATCTCTTTGGCCAGCTTTTCAATTCTGTCCGCTCTTTTGGCACCCAGTACAACCGTTGCCCCAAGCGCTGACAAGTGCCTGGCTGCCGTTTCGCCCATACCACTGCTGGCGCCGGTAATGACGATTACTTTCTCGTTAATGTTATTTTCCATGTCATGCATTGATGCTAAGTTTATCGATCAGTTTGTCGAGGGTAATGGGGTACTCGCGAACCCTGATTCCTGTGGCGTTATAAACGGCGTTGGCAACTGCGGCCGCTACGCCAACGATACCCAGTTCACCGATACCTTTGGCCTTCATGGGCGACATGGTCGGGTCCAGGTCTTCGAGCAGTACTACTTCCTGATGCGGAATATCAGCATGAACGGGCACTTCATAACCCGCCAGGTCGTGGTTGACAAAGAAACCAACCTGCTTGTCGACCACTAGTTCTTCCATTAAAGCAGCGCCCACGCCCATCGTCATGGCCCCGATGATCTGACTGCGGGCCGCTTTGGGGTTCAAAATACGCCCGGCATGGCAAACGGCCAGCATTCGTCGCACGCGGATCTCCCCGGTATAGCTGTTCACGCCCACTTCCACGAAATGGGCCCCGAAGGCATCCTGCGCATACTCCCTGGAAAGGGTTCCGTAGGTCATTTCATCCTGGGCAACCAGCTCGGTGGCTTTGGCTGCGTCGCCCAGCGGATAGCTACGGTTGCCTCCGCGCACCTGTCCACCCACAAACTCGGCTTCCTCGACGCGAACACCCAGCGAATTGGCCACCGCATCGCGCAGTTTGACACAGGCTGCGTAGACGCCCGACGTGGCAGAAGCCGCTCCCCACTGCCCGGCGGAGCCTGGTGATGTGGGAAAGGACGAGTCGCCCAGTTTGACTACGACCTTATCCATGGTAACGCCCATCATCTCCGCAGCCGTTTGCTCGATAATGGTATAACTGCCGGTTCCAATATCGGTCATGTCGGTTTCAACCGTCACGATGCCTTCCCGGTTCAACCGCACGCGGGCCGCCGACTTCATGATGGGCGCTCCCCGGATGGCCGACGCCACGCCCATGCCGATCAGCCATTGCCCCTCCCGAACGGTGCCAGGTTTAGCCTGCCGCTTGTTCCAGCCAAATTGCCCGGCCCCGGTCTGCAGACACTCGACCAGTTTTCGGCTTGAAAATTTGCGCCCCGGTTTTTCGGGGTCTTCCTGGGTGTCGTTTTTAATGCGCAAGGCAACCGGGTCTATGTTCAGTTTCTCGGCCAATTCATCCATGGCAATTTCCAGCGCCATCATGCCGGTGGCTTCGCCCGGCGCCCGCATGGCACTTCCTTCGGCCAGATCGAGCACGGCTAACCGGAGTTGGGTAAACCGATTGGCTCCCGCGTATAGCAGCCGGGTCGATGCGGTGGCCGACTCGACTCCTCCGCCGGGCAAATTACCCGACCAGCTCTCGTGCCCGATAGCGGTGATGGTTCCGTCGGGGGTGGCCCCGATTCGGATGCGCTGAATGGTCGCCGGGCGATGAATTGTGTTATTCATCATCAGCGGGCGGGGCAGGGCTAGTTTTACGGGTCGGCCCGCAGCCTGGGCGGCCAGGGAAGCGGCAATAATGTCTGACAGGGCAGTGCCCTTACCACCGAAGCCCCCGCCAATAAAGGTGGCGATTAACCGGATGTTCTCCTGAGGAATACCCAGAATGGTGGCCACGTCACGAGCACCCCAGTTGAGTTGTTGAATGCAACACCAGCACGTGAGCATGTCGCCGTCCCAATGGGCAATGGTGGCGTGAGGTTCCATCATGGCGTGAGTCTGGTCTGGAGTGGTATAGGTTTCGTCCAGCTTGACAGGAGCCGATGCGAACGCTCCGTCGAAATCCCCCACGTTCGTTTGCCGGAGTGGGCCAGACTGACCCTGCCTAGAAATGGGAGCAGAATCTTTGGCAGCAGCCAGATCGTAAACCCCTTTGGTTTTCGTGTAACTTATTTTTAGCAGGGAGGCTGCCGCGCGGGCCTGCTCGAAGGTCTCGGCCACCACCACGGCGACCGCCTGGTGATAGTGGTCGATCTCCGGCCCAGCCAGCAACCGGTCTACGTAGAATTTGCCTTGCTGGAGTGCCCCTACACTTGCCGCCGTCACAATAGCTAGGACACCGGGTGCAACCTTTGCTTTCGTCTGATCGATGGTCTTAATGCGTCCTTTGGCAATGGCTGCGCCCACCACGTACCCATAGGCCGGATTGGACACCTCGTCATTATGTTCGTAGGCGTACTTAGCCGTTCCCGTTGTTTTCAGCGGGCCTTCGATGCGGTCGGTTGGTTTACCAATGACCCTGAGCTGGTCGATCGGGTTAATTCCGGCAGGTGTTTCAAATTTCATGTCAGTGCTTGGCTTCGTTTAAAACGGCCGTCAGGGTTCGTTCGACCAGGGCTAGCTTAAACTCATTTTCTTTGGTGGGTCGGGCTCCTTTCAGGAGTTGGGCAGTAAATGCCTTCGCTCCTGATGGCAGCAGTGGTTCGGCCGACTCAATCCGCCAGGGTCGGGGGGCTATCCCCCCAACAGCTACCCGGCCTGTACCATCTTTCTTGAGAATAGCCCCTACCGAAACCAGGGCAAAGGCGTAAGAGCTACGGTCACGCACCTTATGGTAGATATGCACCCCACCCACCGGTGGTGGCAGGACGATACTGGTAATCAGTTCGTTTTTCTCCAGTGTCGTTTCCAGATGTGGAGTCTGGCCCGGCAGGCGGTAAAGCTGGTCCAGCGAAAGGGTACGCTTGGCCCCATTGGCTTTTACCGTTTCAACCGTCGCATCGAGGGCACGCATTGCCACGGCCATGTCGCCCGGATAGGTAGCAATGCACGAAGTACTGGTACCAATGATGCCAAGCTGGCGGCTAAATCCGGCAATGGCTGCGCAGCCACTGCCGGGTACGCGTTTGTTGCAAAGCTGGTTAGTATCGTAAAAATAGGGGCAGCGGGTCCGTTGCAGCAAGTTACCGGCCGTGGTGGCCTTGTTGCGCAACTGCCCCGATGCGCCCGCCAGCAGCGCCCTGGCCAGCAGCCCGTAATCCCGACGTACGATGGGGTGAGCCGCCAGATCAGTGTTAGTTACGAGCGCCCCGATGTGCAGGCCGCCTGCCGGAGTTGATTCGATCTTGTTGAGGCCAATTTTGCCAATATCGATGATATGCTGTGGCGCTTCGATTTCCAGTTTCATCAGATCGAGCAGGTTGGTACCTCCCGCCAGGAATTTAGCTCCCGGTGTTCGGGCCGCAGCAGCAGTGGCTTCGGCGGGTATGCTTGCCCGTTCGTACGTGAAAGTTTTCATAAGCGTTTTGTTGATTTAGAGCTGGCTACGGATAAATGAGGACCGTGTATGAGTTGGTGATTCATGCTTGTTTCTGAGCCACTTCATTTATTGCTTCGGCAATGTTGGAGTAGGCACCGCATCGGCAGATGTTGCCACTCATCCGTTCCCGCATTTCCAGGTTGGTGAGCTGGGGTTTCTCCACCAGACTGGCGCTCACGTGACTGGGTATGCCGGCCTTGATCTCGTTGAGTACGGCCACCGCCGAGCAAATCTGCCCCGGAGTGCAGTAGCCACATTGGTAGCCATCGTGCTTGATGAAGGCCGCCTGCATGGGATGGAGCTTGTCTGGTGTTCCGAGTCCCTCAATGGTGGTAACGGTATCGCCCTGATGCTGGAGAGCCAGCGATAGGCAGGAATTGATCCGCTGGTTGTTGACCAGTACCGTACACGCGCCACACTGTCCGTGGTCACAGCCTTTTTTGGTACCCGTAAAGTGCAGATGCTCCCGGAGGGTATCGAGCAGGGTCGTCCGGGTATCCATTTCCAGGTCGTGGGATTGCCCATTCACGGTGAATGATACCTTCGCCAGCGACAAGGGAACCGTATGCGGAGCGGCCTGCGTACCTGTCACATTCGCCAGGGTAATAGCAGCAATTGCAGCGGTCGTTCCAACAATCATTTCACGCCGACTAATCGTCGACTCGTTTGACTCTTCCATCGTATTCCGATTTATGGGGTTAATCAACATCCACTTCGCTATATAAATCAGCGTATTAGGTAGTGAGTGTTGTTACTGAGGGCGTACCTAGATTTGTATTTTTGGCTTGAGGCCATTATGCTAAAGCGATAGGCCTGCTCTATATCGTTGTCTGCCATGGTATTGAGGACACAGGATTGACAACCGTTGCCCTAAGCGCTGACAAGTGCTTTGCTGCCGCTTCGCCCATACCACTGCTTGCACCTGTAATGACAGCCACTTTACCCTGTTATTATTTTCCATCATGCTGTACTGTCTACTTTTAGATTGTTGACTCACTTAGCCCTATATTCTTCATCCGAAACCGGGTGCAGCCATTTCACAATTCCTTTTTCCGTATTGGGCAGGATATAGATTTG
>JAQBNX010000220.1 GCA_028288385.1 Spirosoma sp. | reverse complement strand
ACTTTACAGATACTTTGGCATTGACTCCGCGAAGCTGGTAGTTGATCTCTCCATTGCTGTACACCCGCAGGATGCTGTCTTTCACCACGTCTTTCTTCAAATAATCCGGAAAAGATGCCTGCTTAGTAATGGCTTTAAACTGACTCAGCGTCATGTCGGTCGTCCACCGTCGGGCCGATGTTAGCTGAACGTCTTTCTGATAGTCGAGCAATTGGTCTGGGAAACATGCCCATTGCACCAGATCGACCAGGTGAGTCGTTACGTCTACCATGCCTTCCCCCTGCTGCGCTACGTCCATAAACCAGGCTGGTCGTGTGAGTACGCTGCCCGACACGTTTTTGTAAAAATGGTGAACACTCTCTTTTGTAACGGCCGGGTTGTCAGGCGTTCCTTTTTCCATCGTTCCAAACACAGTTGGTTGCCGCGAAAAAGCTCGTTGCAGCATGGTCGAGATTTCGTATCGCTCGGTCATGATGTCATAGAGCATCACCTTCTTTTTCTCGGCCGTAGCAAACGCATCTTTCAATTTATCAAAGTTCGACGCACTAATAACCATGGGTTTGTCGGCCAGCACATTAAACCCCGCATTGACTGTTTGCTCGATGTAGTCTGTTTTCAGGCGGTTATTACCCGACATCACCACGACGTTGGTAGCCGTAGCATCAGACTGCTTATTGGCCAGCATTTTGGCCAAAAAATCAGATCCCCGGTACACCTCCTCTTTCCAGTGAGTCGGGTTATCGGGCCGGGTGTTATAAGCCTGAATTTTTTCCAAGTGTAGCTGCAGGTCGGGGCCATCCGGCGCGTAAACGTGAACCACCGAATCGACACCCTCATACATGGATTTCTGCACGAGAGCGGCATGGAAATGGCCGGGGTCCAGGGTAATCAGGTGGATCGTGTTCGTATCGCTTTGTGTTTTCTCGGATGATTGACAGGCGGTAAGGAGGGCAGCCGCGCAAAGGCCGCCGATAACAGTGGTTACTTTCATAAGGTGGGTGAGTACTGGTAAAGAATCAGCGGGCTTTGTTACTGGCCAAGGCTTTAATGGCATACGGCTTCCGTTGTGGGCGCGACAGCAGTTTATTGGCTTCGGGATCGTTTTTGAACTGTTCTTTTTGGGGATCCCAGTAGAGTCGCCGGTTTAGCTTCATAGCCGCATGGTGCAATAGGCAGGCCGAGCAGGAACGGTGCCCTACCTCTGCAGGGGCAATGGGCTGTTTCCGGCTCACGATGCTTTCCAGCCAGTTGCCATGGTGCTCTTTACTAACGGGTAAGTGGATTTCATTGGGCCCAATAACCGACTGGATGATTTTAGGGTCGCTGGCGTCCAGTTTTTTGGCCGCATTCTGTTTCTCAACCGGGTCGCTGGCCGTAACGGCGGAATCCCCACGCGATACGAATATCCAGCCTTTGGTGCCTTCAAACCGCACACCATTGGGAATTTCATTGGAGACAATCATATGAACCCCGTTAGCGTACATGGCTTCTGTTTTGAAGATGCCGTGTACGTCCCAGAGACCGCTCTTCGGAAAATCAGCATGTCCCCAAATCTCTACGGGTCCCGTATATTCGGTATCCATGGCCCAGTGCGCCGAATCGACATGGTGAGCTCCCCAGCCCGTAATCATGCCTGCGCCAAACTGCTCACAGCGTAGCCAGCCCGGCCGGTCGTAGCCCTCCTGTGGATGTACGCGCTTTTCGGTATAATACACCTCTGGTGTGGTGCCCAGCCACATATCGTAGTTCAGGTTTTTGGGCACCGGCATTGGTGGCTCCTCATTGCCGGATGGATCACCGGGCAAACCCACGTATACCGTTTTTAAGTCGCCAATCCGGCCGTTTCGCACCAGCTCGGCGGCATACCGAAACTGCTCCGACGAACGCTGCTGACTCCCTACCTGCACAATGCGGTCCGATTTTTTGACGGCATCGGCCATCATTCGCCCTTCTGCAATTGTTAGTGATGCTGGTTTTTGCATGTAGACATCCTTACCCGCCCGCACGGCGTCGATCACAATGGGTGCGTGCCAGTGGTCGGGCGTGCTAACCAGCACCGCGTCGATGTCTTTGTTGTTCAGCAGTTCGCGATAGTCAGTGTACACCCGTACGCCGTCATAATCCTTGCCTGTTTTTTTTGCATACACCCCATTTACCAGCGTTTTTGCTTCCTGAGCCCGCTTACTGTCCAGGTCGCATACGGCCATGATGAGGGCGTTATCATACTGCCAGACGCCCGGCATGTCGTGCCCGCGCGAAATGCGGCCTGTGCCAATCGCACCGATGTTTATGCGGTTACTCGGTGCATTTTTACCGAATACCGAAGCAGGAACAATGGCCGGAAAACCACTTATGACGGCGGTAGAAAGAACTCCCTGAGCGGTTGTTTTCAGAAACGTCCGTCTCGAGTGGGTTGCGGTTATTTTGTCCATGATCTTGATGGATTTGAAGGTTATGTACAGGTAAAACCTGAAGTGGTGTAAAGCTTACTTATTCCGTTACCTGGCAAGCATCAGCGTAAGAGGTAAATATCCACCAACCGCTTAACTTCTTCCAGATCTCGGTCGGGCTTTTTGAAAGGCTCCGGAATTGGCTGTTTGGCAATACGTTGTAAATACAGAACCCAGGCATCGCGCCACCACACGGCTTCCCGTTGCTGGGTAGCCAGCCGGGCCGAAACATCGGCGTGTATGTCTGGATCGATGGCGGGCTTCACCTGTGCCCATTCCTGCTGCATCCAGCGTACCGAATCGGCTCCCGTGTAAAATCGAGTGCATAGCTCGTTCCAAAGCGTGCGGCCGGTGGTCAGTTTCTGGTTCCAGGGCACATGGTGAAACCAGAGCAGATAAGGAAGCGGGCAGGTTTTAGCGTCTTCCCAAGTCAGGCGAACTTCGGGTCGATACTGAGCCAGGGCATTACTGCCCGTTGCAGTACGGTCAAAACCCAGCCCAACTGAATCGGCGTGGTGGTAATAAACAGCCGTCCAGTCGGGTCGTGAGCTTCGGTTTTGCC
>JAQBNX010000055.1 GCA_028288385.1 Spirosoma sp. | reverse complement strand
ATGTTTAGCGACTAAAGAAGTAAACGACTAAAAAAGCTTTACCCATGCAAAGAACTACTACGTCATTCACTCTACTTGTCTGGCTTCTCTGCTTATTGAGCGTCAGCACAATGGCCCAGACAAGAATTACCGGTAAAGTAACTGACGATGCGAAGAAAGAAACCCTGGCTGGTATCAGTATTGCTGTGAGAGGAACAGTGGTTGGAACGGTCACGGATATAAAGGGTAACTTCTCTCTAAGCACCAATACGGCGCGGCCCTTTACCATTGCCGTGACGGGCGTTGGCTTCCAACCGCAGGAGTTTACCATCAATAACGACCAGACCAACCTGAACATCAGCCTCAAAGAGCAGGTACTACTTGGGCAGGAGGTAGTTGTATCGGCTTCGCGGGTGGAGGAGAGTGTGCTCAAATCGCCGGTTTCGGTCGAGCGGTTAGATATTCGCTCCTTTCAATCCACCCCCGGTGCCACATTTTATGATGCCCTGCAGAACATCAAAGGGGTGGATATGAGTACGCAAAGTCTGACGTTTAAGTCGGTCAACGTACGGGGGTTTGGTTCTAACGGCAATACGCGGGTTGTGCAACTGCTCGATGGCATGGATAACCAGGCGCCGGGTCTTAATTTTTCGGTGGGGAACATTGCCGGCGTGTCAGAGCTGGATTTGGAAAGCGTTGAACTGTTACCCGGCGCAGCTTCTGCCCTTTACGGGCCCAATGCGGTTAATGGATTGCTCCTGATGACATCGAAGAGCCCTTTTCAGTATCAGGGATTGAGCGCGTATGCTAAAGCGGGCGTGATGCATGCCAGCAACCGGTCAACGCCCACAACGCCTTTCTACGATGCCGCCATTCGGTATGCCAAAGCCTTCAATAATAAGGTAGCCATTAAGCTGGGCGTTTCATACCTGACTGCCAAAGACTGGCAGGCAACTGATTATCGGGACCAGGGGTTTTCCAATGGAAGTAATCTGGAAACCGGCACCCGCAACAATAATCCGGGTTACGACGGCGTAAATATCTACGGCGATGCCAGTGCCAACTTATATTCCAATCTTTTTGGCAATGGTCAGCCCGGAACAGGGGCCGGTGGTACATCGGCAGTTTTAGGGCTTATTGCCACCACCCAGATTCCTCAGGCAGGCAACCGAACGCTGCCTCAAATCACGGGCCTGACCCCGCAGCAAATTTTCAATAACGTAATCCCGAACATTAATATTTCCCGGACAGGCTATCAGGAAAGAGACCTGGTTAATTACGACGCCACTAACCTGAAATTAAACGGTGCGTTGCATTACCGACTGACCGAAAATATAGAAGCCATTGCGCAAGCCAACTGGGGAACCGGCACGACGGTATACACCGGAGCCGACCGCTACTACATTAAAGGGTTCAAACTGGGCCAGTACAAACTTGAGCTGCGGGGCACCAATTTTTTTGTGAGAGCTTACACTACACAGGAACGTTCGGGTAATGCCTATGCAACGGCAACATTGGGCCAGGGTATTAATGAAGCGTGGAGTGGTAGCGCAGCCAAATGGTTTCCGGCCTTCTTTGGGACCTATGCACAAAGTGCTTTATTGGGTTATGCTGGGGCCTACCTAACTGCGCTGGGAGCCGGGCAGGCCCCAGCGGCCGCTCTGGCGGCTGCACAGGCATATGCCAGCAGCCAGCAAACGAGTTTATTGAACCAGGCCCGGTCTGTGGCTGATCAGGACCGGTTGCTGCCCGGTACGCCCGGTTTTCAACAGGCTTTCGACGCCGTAACGGGAAAGCCAATTCCAGGCGATGCAACGGGGGTAGGTGCCCGATTTCTTGACAAAACGAACCTGTACCATGGCGAGGTCATGTATAACTTCAGCAAGTTGGTTGATCCAAAACTGGTTGAATTAATCGTCGGTGGCAATATTCGCCGGTATGCGCTGAACTCAGAGGGAACCCTGTTTGCCCGTGATGAGAGTGGTAAAGAATTTACCATTGACGAATATGGTGCCTACGCTCAGGCGTCGAAAACACTGGCCGATGTGCTCAAACTGACGGGTTCACTCCGCTACGATAAAAACCAGAACTTTAAGGCGCAGATAAGTCCCCGCTTATCGGCGGTATTAACGCTGGCGAAAGTACATAACTTCCGGGCGTCGTTCCAGCGGGGTTTCCGCATTCCAACTACTCAGGATCAGTATATTGACATTAATACGCCCAATGCCCGCCTGATTGGTGGTCTGCCATTCATGAAGGAGCGATATAACTTTAGTGGTAGTCCAGTATATACGCTACAGTCAGTACAGGCATTTGGTGGGGCCTTGCAGCAAGGAGGAGCAGCGGCTTTACCCCAGGCTCTCGCGTTGCTTAAACTGCCAACCAACGCCGGGTATGATCCCGAACGGGTAGAAACCTATGAAGTTGGTTATAAAGGCCTGCTGGGAAATAAGCTCTTTATTGATGCTTATTATTACTACAATCGATTCCTCAATTTTTTAGGATACCAGACGGTTGTTCAGGGTAAAAACCCGGTTTCTTTAACGGACCCTGCTTCTACACTACAGTTGGTTAGTGGCTCAACGCGTAATGTTTATTACTACCCGGTTAACTCACCAACCCAGTTAAAAAATGCTGGTTGGGCCATCGGAGCCGACTACTTGCTACCGGGAAATTACGCAATCGGAGCAAACGTATCGTCTAACTATCTGCTTGATCAGGATCAGATTCCATCGGATTTTATCACCTTCTTTAATACGCCAAAGTACCGCTATAATCTGTCATTCGGCAACCGCAATGTGGCACGCACGGGCTTTGGCTTCAATGTGGTCTATCGCGCTCAAGATTCATTCCTTTGGGAGTCTTCTTTTGCCAATACCGAAGCGGTAGCCCGCAAGCAGACAATTATCCCGGCTTATAGTACGCTTGATGCACAGATTAGCAAGAAGCTTTCCGGTATCAGATCCATTCTGAAAGTGGGCGGCACAAACCTGACAGGCAAGCTTTACCAACAATCCTGGGGCAACCCCAGTGTTGGTTCCATGTACTACGTAAGTCTAACGTTTGATGAGTTGTTGAATTAACTGTCCACCAAGTTCTTTTTACGCAAAAGCGCCCCTTTCAAATAAAAGGGGCGCTTTTGCGTAAAAAGAACGTATTATAAATAAGTTCTGCGTAATTTAATTTTTACCGCTGGATTGCGTTTTACCACTCGTTTGCGGGTAGCTATTTCCACCGGTTTTCTGACCCGAGGGCGTACCGGGCTTGCCAGGGCCCGTTGGCTGTGGGCCATTGGTCGATACGTTAGCATCGGAGGTGCGGGATTCTTTCTGAACAGCACCGGCAGAGGTTGGCCGCTTTGAGCCGCCCGTTGAGCCCGATGTTGACTTTGTACTAACCTTAGCGCCGTAAGTAGGCGTGCCATTACTGGTCAGGCCACCATCAGACGCCGTACCATTTTTCGTACTCTTGGGGCCATTGGAGGCCTGCGTTTGCCGTATGCCCGTACCGGGAGCTCCACCGCCGGACGGTTTGCTGGCCGACCCCTGTGAGGTGCTGCCCTGCGTATTGGTCGGAGAGGTAGGCGAGAGGTTGCTATTTCCGTTGCGCGTTACGCCGGATGCCATTTTGCCACTGCCTTTACGCTGCATGCCCTCGACCGAATTTGTGTTCGTGTTCGCCGATTTTCCCTGCTGAGACACGACGCCATTGGTACTCTTTTCCGGGCCATTGCTTTGGGCATATGTGTTGGTTAACAGACCTGCCATCAGAGTCACGCCTGCCAGAATTACTTTTTTCATAACGTCTTGCTGTAAATGCTGTTCGTTTATTAACTGCTGTTATATCAACCTTTGCCTATAGGAATTGTTCGTAAATCTGGTTTTAACTTGTGCTGAATAAGGAGCCGCATTCAGATGAGGCCGCCTGGGTGTAAACGAACTTTTAGCCTGCTTTCGACGGTTGGCGAAGTATGGCAACGAGTATAATAACTCTCTTACCGCTACGCTTTTGACCGACTCTACGTTTCCCGAGCAGCCTGGTAATACCCAACAGGCAGCGTCGGCCCCGACGGACTCGGTTGAGCTTCCCCGGCGGCTAAATCTGTTACAGGGAACGGCGCTGAACATGATCGACATGGTCGGTATTGGGCCGTTTGTGGTTCTGCCGCTGGTTATAAAAACGTTGGGTGGTCCCCAGTTCTTGTGGGCCTGGGTGCTGGGGGCGGTCATCTCGCTGATCGATGCGTTTGTGTGGGCTGAGTTGGGAGCGGCTTTTCCACAGGCCGGCGGCAGCTATAATTTTCTCAAAATCTCATACGGAGAAAAACGGTGGGGCAGACTCCTGTCTTTTCTTTACGTCTGGCAAACCCTTATTCAGGCACCGTTGGTCATGGCATCGGGCGCAATTGGCTTCGCACAATACGCGTCGTACCTGATGCCACTCGACGACTGGCAGCGTCGGGCCGTTTCGGGAGGGGTCGTACTGTTGATTATCGCCTTGCTTTACCGGAAAATTGACTCAATTGGTCTCATTGGTCTGGTGATGTGGGGAGCAGTACTGCTCACGCTCGGCTGGATTATTGTGGGCGGGTTGACAAACGCCCGAATTCCTCTGTCTCAAACGTTATCGGCTATGATACCCACCGCTGGTTTGGTTAGTGGTGGTTTACTGGCAGCCGGTCTGGGGCAGGCGTCTGTCAAAACCATTTACTGCTACCTCGGCTACTACAACGTGTGCCACCTGGGGGGCGAAATTCAGCGACCTACCCGCAACATCCCGGCCAGTATGTTTATCTCCATCGTGGGCATAGCCATTCTGTATCTGCTCATGAATCTGAGTGTTGTGAGCGTAGTGCCCTGGCAGCAGGCCCAGACCAGCGAATTCATTGTTAGCACATTTGTTGAAACGCTCTACGGTCCTGGTGCGGCCAAGTTAGCAACGTTACTGGTACTGGTGGTGGCGTTTTCATCGCTTTTCGCTGTGCTGCTTGGCTATTCGCGGGTGCCCTATGCCGCAGCGGTCGATGGGCAGTTTTTCAAGATCTTCGCCCGGCTACACCCTACTAAGCAGTTTCCTTACGTATCGCTGCTGTTCCTGGGCGGTCTGGGTTTCGTCTTCAGCCTGTTGTTTCGGCTCGGCGATGTGATTACGGCTATTCTGGCCATGCGGATTGTTGTCCAGTTTGTGGGGCAGGCAGTGGGCTTGTTGCTGCTCCACCGCCGACGTGCCTCCACCGACTTTCCGTTCCGAATGCCGCTGTTCCCCCTACCTGTTCTGCTGGCTATTGGCGTGTGGCTGTTCGTGTTTTTTTCGACGGGTCTGGGATTTATGCTATCCGGACTTACGGTCATAAGTCTGGGCATTATTGCATTTC
>JAQBNX010000628.1 GCA_028288385.1 Spirosoma sp. | reverse complement strand
GGGAACGTTATTCAGTAGCGGCTCGTGTGGAAATTATGGACTCTTTCTCGGCTCATGGCGACTATCAGGAAATGATGGAGTTTTTAAGCTGTCAGGACGCAACCCGTGTTAAAACCGTATTTTTAGTTCATGGAGATTATGAGAAACAAATAATCTGGCGGGAAAAATTACAAGCCGCAGGTTTCAACAACGTAGTGATACCCGATATGCAGGAAAAAGCAAATCTATAAAACCGGTATATAGCCTAAAAACCCGGCTGGTAGGCCAGGTCTGAGTAAAGTCAGGAAAGGAAGGATAGTGTTGTTAGGTGAACTTGACCCGCGCAAAACAACGGTTTAATACAACGCGATACATTTTACCAAACTGAGCGTAGCACCATTGCTTGAGTTGTTTTACTTCGTCTGGAATAAGCATTTTGATGGCTTTAGCCAGTTCTTTTTCGAACAAAGCTTTATCAAAACTCACCTTCTGAAGGATGGTTTTGATGTATTCAAGCATCGAAAGCATGAGGAGTATGTTGATTAGTTAAAGAAGCTGATACATAGAATGAAAGTTTGAAACCCTGTTATTCATCCGTACCTAATGAGGTAACGGCTTACGTCGATGATTGTTGCTACAAAATAACAATGTTTCTTGAAATATTCCGCAAATTTTTTGTATTATTTATTTGCTGTTTATCTGCCTCTTATGCTCAAGTGGCTGATAATGTTACAGCTATAGAATTAAGTGCCACTACATTTCCGATTGAACGGCCTTTTACTATTTCTGTGCATATTGGAAATAGCGAAACCCGCCCTGTTCTGGCCTTTCCCGACATTCCCGGTCTGTTGAAAAAGGGAATACAAACTACCGTTACCGCGCCAGAAAACAACGATAAAAAACGTACTAACCAAGTTATTACTCAAACATATGAGGCTCGTAAGGCTGGGCGTTTCATACTGGGCCCTTTTGTGGTAAAAGTCAACGGCGAGGAGCTGAAATCGGAAGGAGCAGTGCTACAGGTGCAACCATCAGCCAGAGCCTCCGGACCATCTAGTACGACGTTGGTTGGCAGTACGTCCTCACCGGGAGCCGCTTTTCTGACGTTACGTCTTTCCAAAAGGGTTGTCTATACGGGCGAAGGCGTCGGCCTGACACTTTCTTTCTTTGTGGCCGATAACTATCCATACGTACTCAGTTTCACGGCTGTCGATCGGCAATTGCAATCTATTATCAAGAAAATACGTCCGGCTAACACCTGGGAGGAAAACAGGCCTATAAACGAACTGAAGCCCAAACCGGTCTTGATTGGTGGACGAAAGTTTCGGGAAATTAGACTATATCAATCTGTTTTTTATCCGCTTACAGCCCGCCGGCTAACACTGCCCGCCATTACACTCCACTTGTCGCGTCCGCGACCAAACATTGGTCCACCAACGTCTGAGGCCGAAACGGTTGCCTTTACGAGTAGACCTATTAGTGTTTCTGTTCGCGCGTTGCCATCGCACCCTTTGCGTGGGCAGATAGCCGTTGGTTCGTTTCGATTAAACGAGCGGTTAGACAAGCAACGGGTTAGTATAGGACAGAGTGTTCGCTACGTATTCGCAATAGAGGGTGAAGGAAATGTGGCTATGCTACCGGTACCGTCGATACCACCTAAAACAGCAGATATAGATGTCTTTCCACCCGAAGAGCACCATACCGTCCATCATAATGGTAACCAGGTGAGTGGCCGGAAAACATTTACGTTCTTTATCGTTCCACGACAAAACGGCTCCATTTCATTGGGTAACTACTTCCAGTGGATTTATTTTGATCCGCAGCGAGCGAAATACGATACACTGCGGTCTCAACTTCAGATGCAGGCAGGGGGGAACGAAGCGTTAGCCGAAGCGAAAACGCCTAAACCAACTGAAACTACCCTTCTAGCGATTAATGCCCCCCTATCCCTGGCCCAAGGCCAGTCGATCTATGCGGGTGTCAAGGAACTCGATAGCACCCACCAGCCCATTAGTGTTCCGGTTTTGATTCGGGCCATGGCCAATGTCCTGATAGTATTAATGCTATTAGGAATGATCTTTATGTTTTTTAAAAAATAAAAGACGTTGTAATTGCCTATGGCATCAACGTTTGGATTTAATAGTCATTAAGCCGCATGAGCAGTTGCTACGGGACAGTATTCAGAATTTCTACTTTTGGCGAGTCACACGGGCCGGGAATTGGGGTCGTTATTGACGGTTGCCCAGCCGGTCTGGCTTTCGACACCGATTATATTCAGAAGGAATTAGATCGGCGCAAACCCGGACAGTCGCGCATTACGACCCAACGGCGCGAAGCTGACGAATTTGAAGTGCTGTCGGGCGTATTTGAGGGAAAAACACAGGGTACACCCATTGCGTTGTTAATTCGCAACACCGATCAGCGCAGTAAGGATTACGGCCACATTTCTGAGCAGTTCCGCCCGTCGCATGCAGACTACACTTACCAATCCAAATACGGTTCCCGCGACTACCGGGGTGGTGGGCGATCATCGGCCCGTGAAACGGCCGCCCGTGTGGCGGCAGGGGCTGTGGCAAAACTCCTGCTGGCACAGCAGGGCGTTCAGATTCAGGCCTACGTCTCTCAGGTTGGAATGCTCAAACTAAGGAAACATTATTCTGAACTAAACCTTGCTTTAACTGAAGAAAATGCCGTTCGCTGCCCGGATCCGGAAACTGCCGAGCGTATGTTTCAATACATCGACGAAATTCGTAAACAGGGCGATTCCATTGGCGGCATCGTGGATTGCGTTGTAACGGGCGTACCAGTTGGGTGGGGCGAACCGGTGTTCGACAAGCTACACGCTGAACTGGGTAAAGCCATGCTCAGTATCAACGCCGTGAAAGGTTTCGAGTATGGTAGCGGATTTGCGGGCGTCGAGCAGCTTGGTTCCGAACATAACGATGGCTTCTACACGGATGAAGCAGGCCGGGTGCGCACCAAAACCAACCAGTCGGGAGGTATTCAGGGGGGCATT
>JAQBNX010000620.1 GCA_028288385.1 Spirosoma sp. | reverse complement strand
TGGTGTTCAACAACCGCGTCATGTGGGACTGGCTGAGCCAGCTGGGTACGTACCTGGAAACCGGCAAAGGGATTCAGTACCACGATACGCTTTCTGCCGAGCAGTGGCGCTATTACCAGGAGGGAATGGTGGCGGCTGCAAATACCGAAGCAAGCGAGTTTGGTCGTCGTGTGCCGGTTCCCAAGTCAGCCCGGTCCGGCGCCCCATCGCGAATGCTCGACATCGGTGGTTCGCACGGGCAGCACTCGGTGGCGATCTGTAAAAGACTCTCGGGCCTGACATCAATCATTCTTGATCTGCCCGCTGCTATTGAACAGGCGGCCCCCCTGTTGGCCAGGCAGCAGATGGGCGACAGTATTCGGTACCAGCCCGGCAACGCCCTCACAGACGACTTTGGTGAGGGTCTCTATGATATTGTGCTGCTGTCTAGTTTAGCTCATCATTTTACGCCGGAGCAAAATCAACTGGTGGCCAGTAAGGTAGCAGGGGCATTGAAGCCAGGGGGTGTGTTCATCGTTAATGAATTTATCAGGCCCGCCATCGGCGAAAAACCCGAGCTAGTGGGCAGCAGCACTGATTTATTTTATGGAATGACCAGTACTGCGGGCAATTATTCTACATCCGAAATTCAGTCGTGGCAGCAGCTTGCGGGCCTGAATTTCTATAAAATCATTACGTATCGAACCCTGCCCGGCCGGGCGATGGTGGTGGCTAAAAAATAGGCTGTTTGCATACCTATACTGTAAGGGAACAGTACCGGTAGGTCTATCACTTCCGATTCAGTGCGTACCTTTACCAAATAGATCAACAACCAATCGGATGAAATATAAGAAGCATGTTTTTATTTGCGCTAATCAGAAAGACGCTCCCAAGAAAAGCTGCGGCACCGAACATGGCCTTGCATTAGTTGATGCGTTTAAGGCTGCCCTCGCCGAACGTGGTTTACTGAAAGAGATGCGCGCCCAGCGAACCAGTTGTCTGGATGCCTGCGCTTTCGGCCCCACGGTGGTTGTTTATCCCGAAGGAACGTACTACGGCAACGTTCAATTGGCCGACGTTACTGAAATTGTTGAAAGCGATTTACTCAACAACCAGCCCGTCGGGCGGCTCAAACTAGATGTGTAGACTTCTAAAAAAGCACTCTCCATCTTCGTGCTTTTCGCGTCATGAAATACCGTCATCTGTTCTTTGACCTCGACCATACGCTCTGGGACTTCGACCGCAACTCGGCCGAGTCCATTGCCGAACTCTACGAGGCCTATCGGCTAGGCGACACGGGAATTGCTTCGGCGGCTGATTTTAGCAAGCATTTCATTGCTATAAACCGGCAATTATGGGCCGATTATGACCGCAACCTCGTTACGCACGGCTACATCCGGACTAATCGATTTGCCTTAGTATTTCAATCGCTCGGTGTGGATGCCTCAGCCATTCAGGCCGACCTAAATGCTGAATACCTGCACCTGCTGGCCAGGAAGCCGCATTTGCTGGAGTCGGCACGAGAGGTACTTAATTACCTGAAAGACCGCTATACGATGCACATCATCACAAACGGTTTTGCCGAGATTCAGGCTGTCAAAATGAATAGTGCCGATATCAGTCACTATTTCACCCATGTCGTGACGAATGGCGTTGTTGATGCTAAGAAGCCGAATCCCGCGATATTTCAATACGCGCTGAACATTAGCCAGGCCGACGTAGCCGAGAGCCTGATGATTGGTGATAGCTATGAAGCTGATATTATGGGAGCTAAAGGTGTGGGCATGGATACCGTGTTTTATAACACTGCCGGGGTCGTTGTGGATGACCCACCCACATATGACATCCGGCACTGGAACGAACTCATCGCTATATTGTAGGACCGAATCCGTGGTTCAATCGGTGAAAACGGTTCTATGATTTACCTATAAACCTGATCCTACCTTTTGCTACACTATGAAGCAATTCTTTTCTGCCTTACTACTTCTTTCTTTTTCCCTTCAGGCGCAACAGCCCGCCACTGTCGACATTTGCATTTATGGCGGTACGTCGGCTGGCGTTATGGCGGCTTATACTGCTAAAAAAGCCGGCAAGTCGGTTCTGTTGATCGAGCCGGGTCAACACCTCGGCGGCCTGTCGGCGGGCGGACTTGGAGCCACCGACATCGGCAATAAGTTCGCTATAACGGGATTAGCGCGGGACTTCTATCGGCGTATTGGCATGCACTACGGTAAACTCGAACAGTGGACTTTTGAGCCGCACGTTGCCGAAAACCTGTTTAAACAGTATCTCAAAGAAGCCAATGTACCGGTGCTCATGGGCCATCGGCTCGCCGATGCAGCTACAAATGGTAAGCTCATCAACCACATTACCCTCGAAAATTCGCTGACACCTCAAGCCAAAACCAATCGCCGGATCTATGCCAAACAGTTCATTGACTGTAGTTATGAAGGAGATTTGATGGCTAAAGCAGGCGTAGCCTACACCGTGGGCCGGGAAGTTAATAGTCAGTATGGTGAAACGTGGAACGGGGTTCAACTTCTGGACAAGCACCAGTTTCCGGACGGTGTTGACCCTTATGTAGTTCCCGGCAAACCCGAAAGTGGTCTGTTGTATGGCATCAGTAAAGCCAAATTAGCACCTAAGGGTTCTGGCGACGGAATCGTGCAGGCTTACAATTACCGGATGTGCCTGACCAACGACCCGGCTAACCGCATTACCATTAGCCGCCCTGCTGGCTACGATTCAACAAAGTATGAACTGCTGCTGCGACAGATTGCCCAAAAGACGCCTAAAGAACTGACCTGGAACCTGATGCATTTTGTGATGATGCCGAACCACAAAACAGACATCAACAACTGCGGTGGCTTCTCGACCGATATGATTGGGGCTAATATCGACTATGCCGACGCTGACTACGCCCGCCGGGCCGAGATCATCCGCGACCACGAACTGTATACCAAAGGGTTGTTTTATTTCATCGGTCACGACCTGCGGATGCCCAAACACCTGCGCGATGAGATGCTAGAGTGGGGCTACCCAAAGGATGAGTACGTCGATAATGGGAATTTTTCCCATCAGTTATACATCCGTGAAGCCCGGCGCCTGGTGGGCGACTACGTAATGACACAGGCCAACTGCGAGGGGAAAGCCACCGTAACGGATGGCGTGGGCATGGCGGCTTACACCATGGATTCGCACAACTGCCAGCGGCTCGTGGTCATCGACCGGGAGGGCGTGCCAATGGTTCGGAACGAAGGCGACGTGCAGGTGGGTGGGTTTCCGCCCTATCCCGTCAGCTACCGGGCACTGGTGCCCAAGCGGGAAAGCATCCAAAATCTGCTGGTGCCGGTGTGTTTGTCGGCTAGTCACATTGCCTACGGGTCAATCCGAATGGAACCGGTATTTATGGTACTGGCTCAATCGGCTGCGGTGGCGGCTTGTCAAGCAATTGACGAAGGAAAAGCATTGCAGCTTATTGATATTAAAAAACTACAAACCCAACTGGCGCAGAATCCGCTCATGAATGGCTCGCTACCCGAAATCCTGATCGATAACGACGACACCACGCAAGTCAGGATCATGGGCGCTTGGGAACGCGAAATAAAAGGGGGTAAATACGGTACGTCGATGCTACTGGACAACGGCAGGGGAGGGGCAAAGTCTGTGCGTTTTATGCTGCCACAAAACCGGCCGGGCCGGTATAAAGTCTACTTCTACAACCCCATCCCGTTGGGTGGTGGCGGTAATCCAGATCAGTATGGTCGACAAACAGACAAGGCCAGCCGCGTATCGGTACGTATTAACACGGGCAAAATAACCAAGAAACTAATGCTCGATCAGCAACCCCAGTCCAACGACTGGATCAGTCTGGGCGAGCATCAGCTAACAACCGGCACACCACCCTATCTGGAACTAAGCAACGAAGGCGCTGCGGGGATGGTGGTGGCCGATGCAGTCCTGTTTGTACCGATAAATTAAAAATCAGTCCGGGATACGTAATAGACTTCGATCCATTACGTATCCCGGACTGATTTTTAGTTGGTTACAAAATCAGATTTAGTGCTATCGTCAATCCATTGTTAAAAACTTGCTGACAAATTCAGGAAGTAGTAACCCCCGTTGAAGCCAAACTGCGTGGCATTTCGGCTGTAGATAAACCGGCCGAATGACGAGTTGTCCAGGATGGCCGAGCCAAAGCGTGAAGGGGTTGGCGGGAACACTTGCCGCATCTTATCGGGATACACATCCAGAATATTGTTAGCGCCAAGGGTAGCGGTCAGGTTCTTCAACACTCGGTACGACACGCTAACGTCTGTAACAATTTTAGGACTGAAATACTCGTCGAGCAAAGGTGTAGCCGGATCGTAGGTGCTGACTTCGCCAAACCGCGTCACACGCAGCACGGCACCAAACTTGTTGAGTCGGTAGTTGGCTGTTAGCGATATTTTGCTTTTAGGCTGGGCCAATGTTAAGCGTGCACTATCCTGCCGGTTGAACAGGAAGTTGCCAAATGTAGCGTCGTTGGGCAGGTTTGTTGGCCGTTTGATGGCTCCTGTCAATCGGGTTTCATTGAAGTTGGCGGCCAGTGTCAGATCAATTGAGCCGGTGTTCAGACGAGGACTGGTGGCAATCACTACGTCGATGCCGCGTGTCTGCGTATTTACTGCATTGGCGAAAAACTGCGCTGCATTGACTTCCTGCTGGCCAGCGGCATTCAAAATGTTAGCAACAATCAAACCTGCCCCACTCGTACCCCTCGAAAACTGGTTGCTGTAGATGATTCGGTCACGAATAGCGATCTGGTAAGCATCCACGGTAACGCTCACGTTTGGCAAGGGTCGTGATGTGATGCCCACACTGTAGTTAACCGACCGTTCGGCCGTGAGCGATGGCACACCGAAGGCCTGCGCAATGGGACTATCGTTACGGAAAGTACCTGTCTGGCGCGGCTCCAGTCCCTGGCCCGTCGAAACGAATACGGTACTGATAGCACTAAATTGACGCTGGTGTAGACTTGGTGCCCGGAAGCCATTGCTGATAGAACCCCGTAGCGAGAAGGCTTCGCTGAATTTGTATCGGGCCGCCAGCTTGCCGGCAAAATTGCCGCCAAAATCACTGTAGTTTTCATAACGAGCGGCTCCATTGAGCAGCAACTGGTCGGTTATGTCGGTCTCAATATCAACGTAGCCGGCCATGACATTACGTGTGGCATTGACTGCATTGGCAGGCTGATAGCCCGGAAACACCTGTGCACCACCAGCCCGGCCCGACGCTGGATCGTAGTTCCGGTAGGAGGCTTCTTCTCCGGCCTTTATTTTGTAAAAATCCATCCGGTACTCAACCCCAGCCGCTACGTTGAACGTTTTCAACCCTATGGCAGAGCCATAATCCTTGGCAACACTGGCATTGGTCGTGTTCTGGTAAAAGCTCAGCGTACCCGCATAAAAACTACGCTGGGCATTTGCTCCCTGCGCAAATTGCGATGCATTATTAGAATTGGTTATGTCGTAGCGAAATGAGTTGCCGCCGTATACACTGCTAATATCCCAGCGGTAGCCATTAGACTCGCCATTTATTCCCACCAACAGTGACTGATCGTTGATTTTGGAGTTGATGTTAGGCAGAAATCCGTTTGGAAAAGCCTCTAAGATGACCTGCGTTGTCTGAAACGGGTAGCGGTAGAAACCGGCTGCTTTACCCTGACGGTAGTTGATGCCGCCCGTTGCATAAAAAGACGCTTTGGCACCAATGGGCAAACGGGCATTAAGAAAACCGCCAATGTTGTCAACCCGTGAATTGCCAATCAGCATGTTATTAGACAGATCGAAATTGTTGGACCGAATGAGTGCCTGATCCTGGTCGTACAATCCCTGCCGACGGCTGATGTACGCTGCATCGGTTTCCGCTACGCCATTCACGGTGTTACGTCCTACGTTCCAGTTTACATAGACCGGGCCATTGTAGTCACCA
>JAQBNX010000615.1 GCA_028288385.1 Spirosoma sp. | reverse complement strand
CGCATTGACTTGCCGGAGGGTTTCTTCACCATATAATTGCTGGCTTCCGGTAATGAACCAGATTTCAGACTGTTTCAGATTCAGCATACTGCGTTGAAATGGGGGAACTAGCTGCCCCGTTGTTTTGGATAAATTCGCCTAAGGTCAGGTACTTTTGATAAAGCGTTTCGTAAATGGCTACCCGCTCGGGCCGGGGTTGATACTCCGCATCGAAGCCCGACCCCATGGCCTGCTGAGCCGCTTCGAGTGTTGGATGAACGCCAGCCGCGACCGATGCAAACATGGCAGCACCCAACGCACAGGCCTGATCGGACTTAGCCACCTGAATTGGCTTATTCAGGACATCGGCCAGCGTTTGCATGACAAACGGCGACTTTTTAGCCACCCCGCCAATGGCAATTACTTTTCGAATGGGCACACCTTCCTGCACAAATCGGTCAACGATACTACGTGATCCAAAGGCCGTGGCTTCTACCAGCGCTTTGAACACCGTAGCGGCATCGGTGCCCAGGTTAAGCCCGGAAATGGCAGCCTTAAGGGTGTGGTTGGCATCGGGTGTTCGGCGGCCGTTGATCCAGTCGAGCGCAATCAGATCGTTCTCGGTAAGGTGCAACTGCTCCGCCTGCTGCGATAAGTGTGGAATTAATTGCCGGGATAGCCTGTCGGCGGCTTCGTCGCCCATCAGGTCGCGTACCGGCCCCGTCACTAAGTGAGCAAACCAGGCGTAAAGGTCACCAAAGGCCGATTGTCCGGCTTCGAGCCCCAACATTCCCGGTGCTACCGAACCATCGACCTGACCGCAAATGCCCCGAATGAGTCGATGGCCGATCTCTTCATTAGGAGCCATTAGGATGTCGCAGGTAGACGTACCAATAATACGTACAAAGGCATAGGGCTCAATTTCGGCTCCCACGGCTCCCATGTGTGCATCAAACGCGCCCACGCCCACGACGACATTTGTTGAAAGCCCCAGTTTCTCAGCCCACTCGGTCGATAGGTGGCCCATGGGCTGGTCGGAGGTATAGGTGTCGGTAAATAACCGGTTACGTTGCCCGCTAAGCAGGGGATCGAGCCGAGTCAGAAACTCATCGGACGGTAATCCATTGAAATCGCTGTGCCAGAGTGCTTTGTGACCAGCCGCACACCGCGACCGACGTAGCGTGAGCGGGTTGGTATTGCCCGTCAGGACAGCCGACATCCAATCGCAGTGCTCCACCCACGAGAAAGCATGCTGCCGAACGGCTTCATCGACCCGTAGGGTCTTGAGCATCTTTGCCCAAAACCACTCCGAGGAGTAAATACCCCCGACGTACTTGGTGTAATCGGTATCCCAATGGTGCGCCAAGTTGTTGATTTCTCCGGCTTCGGCATTGGCAGTATGGTCTTTCCAGAGAATAAACATACCGTTGGGGTTCTCGGCGAAGTCAGGGCGCAGGGCCAGGAGTTGTCCGGTTTCGTCGACGGGTCCGGGCGTTGAGCCGGTCGTATCGATGGAGATACCCACCACCTGCTGCCGAACACCGGGAGTAGCATTGGCTAAGGCTCCGTTGATGGTCGCTTCGAGTCCTTCAAGGTAGTCGAGCGGGTGTTGCCGAAACTGGGATTGGCCCGGGTTACAATAGAGCCCCTGTTTCCAGCGCGCATATTCGTGTACGTGCGTGCCGAGGGCCTGCCCCGTGTGCGCATCGACCAGCAGAGCCCGCACTGAGTCGGTACCGAAATCAACCCCAATGACGTATTGATTATTCATAACGAACGGTGTATCATAACTACCCGATAAAAATGCGGATGAGGCAATATCTTACCCATTTTTAACTTCTATACAACCTCAGTTGAATTTGTGATGACCAATGGCTTCAGTTTTGTTTCGTTGGTTTACGCCATAGTGACCATTGCTTTGATGACACCGTTGGCTGGATTGAGCCAGTTGGCAAATTCGTCATTCACCTGATCGAAACCGACGCGGTGCGAAATATACGTTGTAGGGTCAATCTTACCTGTTTTCAAGCTGGCAATAACCTGTTCAAAGTCAGCGCGTGTTGCGTTTCGGCTGCTCATCAGGGTGGCCTCCCGCTTATGAAATTCGGGATGGCTGACGCTAATATCACCTTTCTGCAAACCAACCAGGACGTACCGACCGCCATGGGCCAGATATGAAAAAGCCGTGTTAATAGCCCGTAAACTTCCCGTAGCATCGAGGACAACGGTAGGCATATCGCCGTTCGTTATCGTGCGCAGTTGCTCCACTACGTCGGCATCTCCAGCATTGATAGTGTGTGCAACGCTTAATATTTGGCGGCAAAAGGAGAGCCGTTTTTCGTTCAGGTCAAGGGCAATAACCTTGGTGCCGGCAAGCTGCGCAAATTGCATGATGCCTAGCCCAATGGGACCGGCACCAACCACCAGAACAAATTCGCCCTCCTGCACCTGGGCACGCCGAACGCCGTGGGCACCAATAGCCAGCGGTTCTACCAACGCGAGTTGGTCATATGTTAACCCCTCGCCATGGATCAGCGAAGAAGTAGGTACGGACAGGTACTCTACCATGCCACCATCAATATGAATCCCCGACACCTGGAGCGTTACGCAACAATTGGTCTTTCCTGACCGACAGGCAATGCAATGACCACAGTTAAAATATGGAATGAACGTAACGGATTCCCCAGGCTGAAAATCAGGGGCGCTGTCTGCTTCTACGAATTCAGTCGCCAGTTCGTGACCCAGGATTCGGGGGTAGGAAAAGTAAGGCTGTGTACCTTCAAACGCATGCAGGTCGGTGCCGCAGATACCAATCTGCTTAATTTTCAGGATGGCTCTTCCCGGTGTGAGAGCAGGTTCCTGAACTTGCTGGTAGGCAAACTGACCGGGGGTAGTACATACTAATGCTTTCATCAGGAATTGGCCAGCGCCCGGTCTAAGTGAACGTATCCCCCATCAACGTAGAGCAGTTGGCCAGTGGTGTGGCTCGACCGCTGCGACAACAGAAAGGCGGTTGTGCTGGCAATTTCTTCGGCAGTCGTCATGCGGTTTTCCAGCGGAATGTGGGCTGTTATTGATGCAAGCTTCTCGGCCGGATTGGGCAGGGTTTGTATCCAGCGTTCATACAGCGGAGTCCAGCATTCGGCCACGATAATGGCATTGACCCGAATACCGTATTTGAGCAACTCTACGGCCCACTCGCGGGTAAGCGCGTTACGCCCACCGTTGGCGGCTGCATAGGCCGATGTGCCGCCCTGACCTGTTTCGGCCGTTTTTGAGCTAATGTTGACAATGGCGCCTTTGGATTCTTTCAGGGCCGGTAGGGCGTAGTGCGCCATCAGGTAATAATGCACCATGTTTTTGTGCAGCGAAGCCATAAAGCGCTCGTAGTCACCAGACTCTAAACCAACGCCGTCGTTTTCTCCGGCATTGTTTACCAACCCATCAATGCGCCCGAATTGCTGAAGCACGGCATTAACGGCTTTTTCGGACTCATCGGGCTGGGTAAGTTCGGCCACAACCTGAAACGCTCGCTGACCAACTGCCTCAATGCTGGCTACCGTAGCCTGATTATGTGTTTCGGTACGGCCGATGATAACCGGAATGGCTCCTTCGGCCGCTAAAACCCTGACAATCCCTTCGCCAATTCCTCTGGCGCCACCCGTTACCACAATTACTTTATCCTTAAGTTGTAAATCCATAGCATACGCGTTTGTCGTCAGCAATTAGTAGACACTCAAGTAGCCATAAACCCGAAACTACTATTTTCGCTACCTACATAAAAAAGGCCTGTAGCTAAGCGACTCAACTGCAAATTGTGATTACCAGCTAATTGCCTTTATATTTCATCAGGAATTCTCTTTCTAAATCTCCTCATGAAACTTATTGCTCAACTGTTGATTGGCCTGGTAGCCCTTGAACACATCTATATTCTTTGGATAGAGATGTTTGCCTGGACAACCCAAGGGCAAAAAACGTTTAGGTCCTACTCCGCCGATTTCTACACTAAAACAAAGTCGATGGCCGCCAATCAGGGCCTTTATAACGGCTTTCTGGCAGCTGGCCTGCTCTGGTC
>JAQBNX010000607.1 GCA_028288385.1 Spirosoma sp. | reverse complement strand
TTGCCGGACCGCCGGTGTGGATGACTATTTCATCGAAGTAGGCATAAATTAAGGCAATAGAAAGCCCAGGGCAACACCTAAATTTCTTTAAAGCCCTCAATCTGATCGGAGAATACTTGATCGATTTGTTTCCTGTAGCGATTTGTGACAACATGGTGCCGGCCGTATCAGTCGCTCCCAGCTGGTAAATGTCTTTCCTCCTCTGTTAAAAATGATTCATAAGCTATGCTTCTGCTAACGCAATTAAATGGCTTGATTTCAAGCCATTTAATTGCGTGAAGCTCCTACTGCGGAAGAGAAGGCTTTTGCCGATTTATGCGTTTATTCTGCGATAACCGGTGTCTGTTTTTGTGGCTGTACGAAATCGAGATTTTCAGTAATCCGTTTGCCATCGTCTACCAACGTACTCATATATAAGTTAATCCGATCTTTTGCTACGTTCAGGTCAGTATTATTGAGGTTAATATTCAGTAAGTCAATAAACCAGGGCGGTTTAACTTCGCTAAGCATATATGTATTGGCAATTTCGCGGGCGATGGGTAGCGTTGTGGTTTTTGATGCGTCGTACACATCTTTGTTGGTGGCTTTCAGGAGTTTATCATACTCCTGATCCAACAAAGTCTGGTATAGGGCAACCGTAAAAACATCGCCAGCTTTTGTGTCCGTTTCCTCGTCATCCTCCGTGAGGATGGCTCCTTTATGCATCCATTCCCAAAGAATACTCAGACGAATTTCGCCGGTGGCCATATCCTCCATCAGGTACAGAATATCATCGTTACCAAAGAAATCGGCGGGTTTCAGAGCCGCAGCCTGCATACCCTGGCCAAAGGCATTGCCGTATTGTAAAGCAACACTCAGCAGGTTACGCGCCCCTCGGATATCGGTTGGAGCCGGTTCTATCAGAATCAATCCATCGGCATCCTGCTGGGTATAGGTTAGGGCTGGAAATTTCCGGCCCAACTGATTAGCTTCCCCTACTTTTTCCCAAACTGGTCGGACAATGTGAACCATCTTCCAGTGAGCCACCCATTTACCGCTGGCGCCTTCGCGCTGCTCGCGTTCAGCACCCGCTACCGCTTTTTTCATACTGGCCGCTACGCCCTCTTCTGAGCCTACTGGTATATTAGGCTCCATTCCTCCCTGCCATAGGGCGAAATTGCCATTCATATCCGGTGTATTAACGGCCCGGCGAACTCGGTCTTCGTAGTTACGCATGTAGCCATACGTCATGGTGATGGCCTCAATATTGGGATTAACAAAGGTTTTCTCCCACGCCATTGCATCCGATACGCTGTTGATGTAATCCCAACGGCCGGTATTAAAGCCCACAAAATGTTTGCCCAAGGCCGCCCGGATTTCCATCAGCTGGTAGGTAGCTTCGAGCTGTTCGATTAGCACATAAACCTTTATCGTCCCAATTTCCTGCCCAATGTGAGCCTCTAGGGCGCTTAGCAGTTCATTCCATAAGCCCGCTTCTTCAGCAGTTTGGATTTTGGGCAAGTAGAGCACAATTGATGAGCCAGCCTGTTGCAGTGCCTGATAATTGTTGACTACATACAGCGTCACATCAACTATGGAGGCTGCCATCGCTTCGCCGTCCGCATCCCGAATATGGCGGTCGTCGAGGTGGAGGCCGCGGGCCCGAAATATCTTAGTGGTGAAGTCCAATTGGGTTTTCCAGTCGGTAATCGTCTCCCTACCTAAAAAGGATTTTGCCCAGCGATTCATTTCAGTGGCTACCTGCTCGGCTACCGTCAGAAATATAGGGTCTTTGTGAATAGCCAGTTTTAGATTACGCTGATTATCCAGCGACATCGTTGAGATTTGTCCCAGGGCATCTTCGCCATCGAACATCCAGCCATCGGCACCCGAGAGCAGGGCATAGGCAACATTTCGAATACTATTTTCGACGGTTGCATTGGGTTTTGCCGCTGGACCCGTACCCTGAATCCACTGCCGTTGTAAATCAGGGGGAATAATACCCCCATCAAATTTGCCATCGCGTGCATCCTGCACATTGATGGTTGTTCCGGGAATACTACTGGCTGGGTTGAGAAACGCAATGCGTGTTTTACTTTGCTGGCGGGTAGTCCGACGCTGCAGGCGCGCATTCATTACGTCCTTGATCCGTTTGTTGAGGTGCGCCAAAGCTGCGAGCGCAGTACATGCTTCTTGGGTATACACGTCGGGGTAGGTATCTTCCAGATATTCCCGGATGGTGATTTTTGGGTGGTCCATACAATTTAAACGAAAAAGCAGGTTGATGTTATTGATTTATAGGATGTGAGGGCATAGCAGGGTATTGCGGTATACTTCTTACTTTAACAACTACTTTCTTTACTCCATCATAACCCTCCACTTTATTACTCGGATTATGGGCTTCTGCAGGGGTAGCGATAAAGAACATCCCCGGTTCAGCTACGTAGTAAATTCCGTTCTCAATCGTATAAAAACTGATGTCTTTGGTTGAATTATATTCTTCGTTCACCTGCGCATTTTTTACGGGCATTATTACAATTTTCTCTTTAATGACAAAATGAATATCCCTGTAGGTGTGATGGGTCTCGCATTTTAAAGGAGAGATCTCCCGTGGTGGACCTTCTGAAATGATGTCAAATACATTCTCATCGTCAATGGGGTACTTTCCAATCCTTGAGTCGGGAAAAATCGGTGTTCCTTAAAAATACAAACGCTTTGTCTCAGGCAGCCTTGTTAGCCTGATACTGCCGGGCAAACTCTACTTGATTAATGGTTTCAGATGGCTTAGCTGATAAACCGTTTAGCCAGGTCATGCCGTTATACCAGGAGGCTACTTTTTCTTCTGTCCAGTCATTTATTGACTGAGCCTGCGTTTTAGCATTTATACCAAAGACTGCTGGCAATAAAGTGATTAGAATGTCTGCGAGTAGTTTTTCATACCCTTATATAGGACGAGTGATTTAAAAGATTTAGTAGGCCAGTTAATCTTATTTAGTCATAAAACATCCAGGCCGCAAAGGCAGATCCGCTTTATGGCCTGGATAATTTGATTGATTTGCAGAAGGCGTTTGAGCGTATGGTGTCCGGTTAAATAAGTGGCTTCGCGAAGTTTGGCGAATTCCTTAACCGGACATAACTATCTCTAACTCTACAAATTTATACTGGCAAAAAGTGACCTAATTTCTCGTTATCCTCTTGACTTGGCCGAGACCAAACTGATCGCCTGCGGCAACGGGCTTGCCACCACTGAAGTGGATTTCTACCATTTTCTCACTTTGCACATCATTGTGGTTTTGATCTTCCAGTGAGGCAACGATTTTTCGGGTCTTCACATCAATAACATCGCCGGTTGCCGGATACGCGTATTTCCCATCCAGACTAAAGGTGATCCAACCGGGCATATCTTTTAACGGTATTGTGGTTTTCTGTACGGGCGGCATTACCGTATTGTCGAAAACATGCAAACGATAATTGGCTCCGTCACACAACCAGAGCTCTTTTTCATCCGGCGTCAGGCCAATTCCATGACTAGGGCAATTATGACGTTTTACTTCACCTATATTCCAGCCTTCAACGACAACACGATGCAGGAATTTTCCTGTAACCAGATCACCGACTTCAAACCCCAATAACCCATTCACGTTCACGTAAACGAGCGTTTGTGAGCCGTTAATGGTGAAGGGACGGATATCTGCGCCAAATGGACCTACCTGCTTTGTCACCGTATGCGTTTTGGTATCGGCAACGTTAAGCATGTTTGATTTAAGACCAGCCAGATAAACAGAATTACCATCCGGACCGTATATGGTGTTGTGGGCACCTGAATTAGTCACGATTTTCTTGATACTATCACCCGTTTTGGCATCCAGAACATTCCAAAACTCTTTTTCTAAAGAAGGTGCATAGATTATCTTACCGTCAGGCGAGATCGAGATCCGGTCTACTCCTCCCTCGTATTGTTTTTCCCACAGCGTTTTCTCGGTGACCAGATTAATACACTGAATGGCTTCCAACGTACTGATGTAGATGCAGTTTGTGGCGAGGCTGACATCAACCCCTTTCACATTAGAGGGGATACCTTTATTCATCATACCACCGGGGGTATTGATGAACTTCACGAACTTATGATTATTGTCTATATCGAAAACTTGAATGCCATGTCCACCATATCCTAGATAATTTCGGATGCCGGGCGTTACTACGTATAAGTAGCGCTGGGCTTTCGGAGCTGGTTTGACAAAGCCTATGGCCAGTTCATTTCTGGGGGAGGAAACCCAGGCGGTAGTTGACAGGAAGCATAGGCCGCCTAGTAAGAAAAGAAAGATACTTTTTTTCGTGTTCATGAGATTGGCTCTTTGAGGTTAAACAGATTTAGGAATTAGGATCAATTATAGCCTGGATTTTGAGGGAATATAGCAGGATTGTTGATTAACTGAATTTATGCCAGTGGAATCGGAAATAATGTCTGATGGGGTTTCATTCCATATTTCTGTATGACAGTTAATGCCTGTCCGGTTCTGACCAGATCAAACCACCGATGACCCTCAACTCCTCATTACTGATCAGTGAAGTAGAACAGGCGTATTGAGAGCTTAATCTTAAGAGGCTTGGTAAGTTGACCTTGTAACCAATCAGCAAAATGACTTATCCTGAAAAATATTGCCCCTAAGTAGTCAACTCATGAATCGACTCGTTAGACTACGCATGAAACAGTCAAAGCAAATCATGCACCAACTGGTATCGCCACACACCGGCAGCCCGGCGCAGCTACAGACGATCGGCGTCGCGGCCAGAGTTCTACCTGATCATATCAGCATTGATCAGGCTGATGAGCGCTTTAAAGTCAAACACCTGACAGTACTTTGTTGAGTGAGGAAAAGTATAGATAGCCAGAAGCCAGTAAACAGAAAGCCCTGATCGATCCTACTCTGCCAACCCCTCCAGCAAGAAAGTTATCTCAGCGATCTACTTGACTGTAAGTATTCAAAGGACTGATGACCAAGTTGCACTCGCTTGAACAGGAACTGGGAGCCGCCAACTTCAGAGTATAATTAAAGGGGAACCAAAGACTCGGTAGCCGTCCAATAAATTATGAACAACTGAACCCTATGAACCCTATGACTGTCGGCTTATTCATCCCCTGTTATGTTAACCAGTTATACCCAAAAGCGGCCATTGCCACGCTACAACTCTTACAGCGCCTGGGCATTGACGTAGTCTATCCTTCAAAACAAACCTGTTGTGGACAGCCTATGGCTAATGCCGGCTTTGAACACCTGACGCAGGGTTGCAACGACCGGTTCGTCGAAAATTTCGCCGGGTTTGATTACATTGTAGCCCCTTCAGCTAGTTGCGTGCTGCATATAAAGGATCACCTACAGGTGCCCGGTCATGAGGAGTTGGCTAAACACGTTAAATCCTGCATCTACGAACTAGTGGAGTTTTTGACGGATGTGTTGAAAGTCGAAAACCTCTCTGCCCAATTTCCACACAGGGTGGGTCTCCACCAAAGCTGTCATGGTTTGCGCGGATTGCACCTTGCTCAGATGAGCGAACTGAATGCAGAAACGTACTCTAAACCGGCTCACTTGTTAGGTATGGTGGAGGGTCTGGAGTTGATAACGCTGGACCGGGCTGATGACTGCTGCGGATTCGGCGGCACCTTCTGCATTGCTGAAGAGGCAGTATCGGTCAAAATGGGTAAAGACCGAGTGAAAGACCATCTCGTTAATGGGGCAGAATATATTACCTC
>JAQBNX010000574.1 GCA_028288385.1 Spirosoma sp. | reverse complement strand
TGGTGTTGATTTACGACTTGATTATTTTGGGAAGTATGACCCCACCCGACCGGGAAATATGGGATATAACTGGCGAAAGATTTTCTGGTATGCGCCTGAAGGAGTGGCTTATGGTGTGCATGGTACTTCGGGTTATCTTTTTCGTTTCGACCCCCGGGAGCCCAAACTGGAATTAGTGGAACGGATTGCATCGGAGCCATCAAAGCGAAGCGGTATGTTTGATCAGTTCAGCTATGGCTATCTGGGATTTCAGCCGGGGCCGGATGGCGAAACTATTTATTACCTCACCGGTGGTCCAATCTACATTAACGGAAAACGGATAAAAGGGGAGGATGAAATAGCTAAAGGGGGAGTAAAAGGATTAGAAAACCTCCATCTAATTACGTTCAACATACCAAACCAACGCTATCAGGACCATGGTTCTATTTTCTACCCGGATGGTACTCGCCCAACGTATGTAAACTCGATTGCCATAGGCGCCGATGGCACAGTATATACGCTCGCCCGGTTCGAACACAATGGAAAGAAAATTCAGGATTTAGTGAAAATCCCCAATCCTTTTCAGGAGAACAACTGACCGTTTGTCTTACTAATCTAAGCTGCAGATAAGCATTTCAATAATGTATTGTCATGAAAAATACGGTAAGTGACCGGTCTGATGATTCGCGTAGGGGCTTTATCCGAAAAGCTATTACTGGTACTGTAATGGCATCGGTGGGGGGCGTTTTGCCCAGCTTCAGTGCCAGGAGCTACGCCCGTATCTGGGGAGCTAATGAAAAAGTCAGGGTAGGCATGATGGGCGTTAACAGCCGTGGGCTGGCTCTATCGGAAAATTATGCACTGCAGCCAAATTGTGAAATTATCTCCGTATCGGATGTTGATACGCGGGCGGCTGACAAATGCCTGGCAACGGTGGAACGTATTCAAAAATCAAAGCCTAAAAACCAGCCCGATTTTCGGAAGGCACTTGAGGATAAAGATGTTGATGCCATGGTTATAGCCGCTCCCGACCACTGGCACGCGCCGGCAGCCATACTGGCTTCAAAAGCCGGAAAACACGTGTATCTGGAAAAGCCATGCAGCCATAATCCGCACGAAGGTGAATTACTGGTAGCAGCCGCTAAGAAGTATAAAAATGTGATTCAGATGGGTAACCAGCGACGGTCCTGGCCTAATGTGGCGCGGGCTATTCATGAGGTTCAAAACGGCGTAATTGGCCGACCCTATTTTGCCAAAGGGTGGTACACCAACAACCGGGCATCCATTGGCATAGGCAACGTAGTGCCCGTTCCTTCCTGGCTGAATTATGATCTGTGGCAGGGACCCGCTCCCCGTCGTGCCTATAAAGATAACCTCATTCACTACAACTGGCACTGGCTGTGGCACTGGGGCACTGGCGAAGCCCTCAACAACGGGACGCATATGCTCGACCTGATGCGCTGGGGCCTCGGCGTAGAGTACCCAACCAAAGTGACTTCGTCGGGTGGCCGCTATCGCTACAAAGATGATTGGGAAGCTCCCGATACACAGGTGATTAGTCTGGAGTTTGCCAATAACACCGCCATGACGTGGGAAGGGAGAAGCTGCAACGGACGTACTGTAGAAGGCACCAGTGTAGGCGTTATATTTTATGGAGATACAGGGTCGGTCCTGATTGAATCGGGTAACTCATATAAAATTTTCGATCTGGAGAATAAATTAGTTAAAGACGTGAAGAACGATCTTCAGATTGATGCCAGAAATAAAATGAATCCCTCCCAGGCACTCGATGCTATTCATATCCAGAATTTCTTCGATTGTATCAAAACAGGAAAGACCCCAACTTCCGACATTATTGGCGGCCATCAAAGTACCCTACTTTGCCAGTTAGGAAATATTGCGCTACGTTCTGGCGGGATGCTCACTATTGACCCTGCCTACGGACATATCAAAGACAACAAAGAAGCTCAAAAGCTTTGGCAACGGGAATACCAGAAAGGGTGGGAGCCGACGGTTTAAAAGAGGTTGATAATCAAATGTGATTCTGATGAAAACAACTACGTTGGCCATTGATGTCAGCAGTCTCAACAAACGGGATACTACGTTATCCATCCTGCTCATTGGGCTGATGTTTTTCATCTTTGGCTTTGTATCCTGGGTGAATTCCATTTTGATTCCGTATTTCAAGATTGCTTGTGAACTGACCAGCTTTCAGGCGTATCTGGTAGCTTTTGCTTTCTACATTGCCTACTTTCTCATGTCGGTTCCGGCCTCTTACCTGCTCAAAGCGGTTGGTTTTAAGAAGGGCATGATGATTGGCTTTTGGGCGATGGCCCTGGGTGCGTTCATCTTTATTCCCGCTGCCCAAACCCGCACCTACGTTGTTTTTCTGGCGGGTTTGTTTACGATTGGTGTTGGTTTGGCTATTCTGCAAACGGCTGCCAATCCATACATTACCATTCTGGGTCCCAAAGAACGGGCCGCGCAGCGCATCAGCATGATGGGCATCTGTAATAAAGCAGCAGGTATTCTATCGCCACTCATTTTTGCTGCGGTCATTCTACGGCCGACCGATACCGACCTTTTCGCTAAGTTAAGTACAATGGAAGTTGCCGAACGGGGAGCGGCTCTGGATGAACTGGTCAGACGGGTTATTCCGCCCTACGCCGTTCTAGGCGCTTTCCTGTTTATGCTGGGTTATCTGATCTACCGGTCGCCCCTGCCCGAAATCGACACCGAACAGGAAAATCCGGAGTTGGCCACCGCCAATGCCGGAAAGACCAGCATTTTTCAGTTTCCACATCTAGTGCTGGGGGCAGTAGCTATTTTTATGCACGTGGGTGCCCAGATCATTGCCATTGATACCATAATTAGCTACGCAGGTTCAATGGGAGTTAGTCTGCTGGAGGCCAAGGTTTTTCCATCCTATACCTTGTTCTGTACCATCTGCGGATATGTAATCGGCATTGTCACGATTCCCCGGTTCATCAGTCAGGTGAATGCACTACGTATCTGTACCATCTTGGGAACGCTCTTTTCGTTGTTCATCATCTTTGCCCGGGGTACTTTCACCTTTCTGGGGCACACAACCGATGTATCCATCTGGTTTGTTGTTTTGCTTGGCCTGGCTAATTCGCTAATTTGGGCGGGTATCTGGCCACTGGCACTTGATGGCCTGGGGCGATTCACTAAACTAGGTGCCTCCATTCTAATTATGGGCCTTTGTGGTAACGCTATTATGCCGCTGTTCTACGGATATTTCGCCGATCGTTTTGATCTCCGTACGGCCTATTGGGTACTGCTCCCCTGCTATTTATACCTGGTTTTTTACGCGCTTAAAGGGCATCAATTACGTAAGTGGGCATTCTGAAAATAACCAATGGCACGCTTATTACGCCCTATCGTTACGTCCGGGGCGGCACAATTGTGGTTGAAGATGGCCTGATACGGGGTATTCATGAAGGCGAGGTCGATGTTCCGGAGGCAACCGAGCTCAATGCCGCGGGTAACTACGTAGCGCCCGGCTTTATTGACATGCATGTTCACGGGGGCGGGGGGCACGACTTTATGGATGGCACAGAAGAAGCCTTTCTTAAAATCGCCGGACTCCACGCCCGATACGGCACCACGGCTTTAGTGCCTACTACGTTAACGACCGAAAAAGAAGATCTGCTCAAAACGCTGGAAGCCTACGAACGGGCCCGTCTGACTAATAATGGGGGGGCTGCTTTCCTGGGTATTCATCTGGAAGGGCCTTACTTTGCCATGAGTCAACGGGGTGCGCAGGACCCACGCTACATCCGAAGCCCAGACCCAAAGGAGTACGAAGAAATTCTGGCTTATTCGTCGTCTATTGTTCGGTGGAGTGCCGCGCCTGAACTGGAAGGAGCCATTCCGTTTGGACGACGACTGCGCCAAAAAGGCATTCTGGCAGCCATAGCGCATACGGACGCGGTTTACGATGAGGTTCTGGCGGCTTATGAAAACGGCTACTCACTGGCTACTCATCTATACTCGTGCATGTCGGGCGTTACGCGCCGGAATGCCTTTCGGTATGCCGGGGTGATCGAAAGTGCCTTTCTGCTGGATATGGATGTAGAAATCATTACCGACGGTGTCCATTTACCACCACCGTTGCTTAAGCTGGTGTATAAGATTAAAGGGGCCGACCGGACGGCTCTGATCACTGATGCCATGCGAGCCGCGGGCATGCCGGAAGGCGAAAGCACGCTGGGGTCGCTGAAGAATGGGCTCAAGGTCATTGTGGAAGATGGCGTGGCAAAGTTGCCGGACCGAACCGCCTTTGCCGGAAGCGTAGCGACGACCAACCAGCTCGTGCGCAACATGGTCCAACTAGCAGATGTATCACTTCTCGACGCCGTTAGGATGGCTAGCGCCACACCAGCACGAATTATGGGTGTCGAAAATCGTAAAGGCTCGCTGGCACCTGGAAAAGACGCCGATATCGCGATCTTCGACGAAAACCTAACCATCAACACCACGATTGTTGGTGGGAAAGTTGTTTATTCAAGTAAAGCTATCTCAACGCATGACGACACCTTCAACGCCATCCGGTCACTTGTTCAACGTAGATCAGCTCCAGGTTAAATTGTTTAAAAACCGGCAGGAGTTGGGTCAGGATGCTGCACGGGTCGTAGCTGATAGAATAAAAGAAATTAGTGGCAAACAGGACTTTGTCAATATCATTTTCGCTTCCGCACCTTCGCAAAATGAATTTTTGGAAGCGCTCGCCCAGGAATCAGGCATTGACTGGAGACGGGTAAGGGCTTTTCACATGGACGAATACATGGGCCTGCCTGCCGATGCACCCCAGAGTTTTGGTCAGTATCTAAAGCAGCGCCTTTTCGATAAATTACCCATTAAGGAAGTGTTCTACATCGACGGCAATGCGGCTGACCTTCAGCAGGAATGCCGTCGCTACAGTGCCTTACTTGAACAATACCCAACTGATATGGTGTGTCTGGGCATTGGTGAGAATTGCCATATCGCCTTCAACGATCCGCATGTGGCCGACTTTAACGATCCAGTGCTGGTCAAGATGGTCGAACTTGATTTAACAAGTCGTCAGCAGCAAGTCCATGACGCTTGTTTCGAATCGCTGAATCAAGTGCCAGAATATGCGCTCACCCTAACGATTCCGGCTTTGGTACGTGCTCCCTATCTATTTTGCATGGTGCCGGCCCGTCATAAAGCAGAAGCCATTTACCATACGTTGATGGATCCCATTTCGGAAAAATACCCCGCCACTATTTTACGGTCGCATCTCGGTGCTACGCTGTTTATTGATGAGGACAGTGCCGCAATATTTTTGGAAAAACGATCTCGTTAAAATAAAGGGAACATCTACTGCATAGCTACCTACTAGTTTTCTTGCTTATTGATCTGCTTTATGAATATAATGATTAGCCTTTAAATAAAAAGTCCTTGCTAAATCGAAATTTACTTTCGCATATTATCAAATAGTTATGGTATGAATTGAAATGCTGGAATTCATTAGATGATCAGAACTTTACAACCCTTAACACACCCCTACACGCATGACACTATTCTACTCTTCTCCTCCATTTGTGGGCAAATGGAGCGTATTCTTTTGCTTTCTGGCGTCAATTATCAACTTGTCCGCATTGGCAGAAACGCCTTTTGTGTCGACTGCAACGCCCGCTCACTTAAGAACTGAAAAGGCATTTGCTGAAACAACCATTAGCGGACGTGTTACGGATGCTACAACGAATGAAGCCCTCGCCGGATGCAGCGTCCTCTTGAAAGGCACCCAGAAAGGCACTACGACCGATGCAAACGGCGATTATAAAATTGTTGTGCCGGATGGAAATGCGGTGCTGATTTTCGGGTTTATTGGTTTCGTCTCGCAGGAAGTCAATGTAGGCAACCGAAGTACGATTAATGTGGCGCTAAAGGCTGCAGCCTCTGAACTTTCGCAGGTGGTGGTTATCGGTTACGGTAGTGCCTCCAAAAAAGATATGACAGGCTCGGTAAAGTCGATTAAAAGCACAGATTTCAACCGGGGTATCATCAACTCACCCGAACAGCTCCTGCAGGGTAAGGTAGCTGGGGTCAACGTAACATCGGCCAGCGGAGAGCCCGGTAGTGTTCAGAACATTACAATCCGGGGGCCAGGGGGCGTTCGCACGGGTAGTACTCCGCTTTTTGTGCTAGATGGTATTGCCCTTGACAACTCCAGTACGGGTGGAGCAACCAATCCCTTAAACTTTCTGAATCCGCAGGATATTGAGTCGATCGATGTATTGAAAGACGCATCTGCAACGGCTATTTACGGTTCGCGCGGAGCAAACGGAGTTGTGCTTATCACCACTAAAAAGGGGAAAGCCGGTTCATCAACGTTCACCATTTCATCTAACCTTGGCATATCAAACCTGGCACGTCCGCTTCCGGTATTTTCGGCGGATGAGTA
>JAQBNX010000573.1 GCA_028288385.1 Spirosoma sp. | reverse complement strand
GTGCCCGTTGGCTATTACACGACCTATCAGCCGGGTAGTATCCCCACCTACTCCAACAGTAATCTGGTTCAGAATTTATTTCAACCGGGCAGCACCGCCGAAGACTATGGCAATCAGAAAAACAGCTTCCGGGGCGAAGCCTATCACCGATTCGACGCAGCCATTCAGTTTCACAAGCAGAAGAAGCACCACGAACGAACCTGGGAGTTCAGCTTGTATAATGCGTACAATCGCCGGAATCCTTTTTTCTACCAGCTGGAATCCGTTAGTCAGGGACAGGGTAAACCATCCCGAACGGGTTTGTTTCGGTATTCTGTTTTCCCGGTTGTGCCCGCATTCAGTTATAATTTCAAATTTTGATCAGCCCGACCGCTATGAAACAGAGAACAATAAAGGCGTTTAGCCTGCTTTTGTTTGGGGCAGTGTGTATCGCCGGCTGTAACAATCTGCGCCAGGAGGTGAACCCAGACCGGCTGAACCGCGAAGCCGCTAAATTGGTGGTGACCTGTTTTTTATCGCCACAGGATACGGTGCTGGCAGTTAAGCTAACCCGTACAAAAACCGTTTTAAGCGACGGGGCACCGGGTTCGTTAACCGATAATAATGTCACCGATGCTACCGTCACTTTATCGGAAGGCGGCCGGACGGTAATGCTTCCATTCGATATTCGATTGGGTAATTATCAGACAGCCATTAGTCAGTTACCAGTCGTTGTAGGCCGGACTTACTCACTGGTCATTCAAACACCAGCTGGTGAACGAGCCGAAAGTACGTGTACCATACCACGGGCGGTTAACATAGCCAGCGTTACGTTTGACTCTTTGACGGTAAACCGGTTTAACAGGCAGTCTAAGCGTTATTTTATCCGTGCCAGCTGGCATGACATCAAAGGAGAGACCAATTATTACCAGTTTTTAGGCTCCTATAAGTTGATAAGAAAAAATGCCGGCTCCCTAAACAATCCGACTAGTAGTGCGCAGGAAGAAGCTGGGCTTCTTAGGTTCAATAAAAATGGGTTGCAAACCGACCGAGCGGCCGAAGGGGACTTTATGGTTTCGGAACGGGCTTTTTTAGGTGGGAGATTTCCCGACAGCGGGACACAATCAGACCTTGGCAGTCAGTACAAAGAAGTTACCGTACTGGTTAGTTTGCTAAGCACCGATCGGGCCTATTACGAATATCAGGACGCCGTTGAGCGGCAGGCTGAGGTATCGGGCAACCCCTTTGCTGAGCCAGTGCTAATTCCAAGCAATATACAGGGGGCACTAGGCTGTTTTGCCGCCTATAACCGCTCGACGCTGAGCCAGCGGCTGAAATAAAAAGAACGGTAACCATCAAAGCCATCACCCGTAGGTAGCTTGATCGTTACCGTTCACCAGTTTATTCAAAAGCAAAAGCTTTACGCCGTTGTGCTGTTCATGACTTCGGTCTGCTTCCTGATGGACTCCATGTGGATGATTTTATAAATCTCCTCCACTAATTCAGGATACAAATTCAGTTTCTGCCCCAGTTCAGTGCGGGTTTTCAAAATTTCTTTCCAGCGCTCAGGCTGAAACAGCGTTACGTTGTTATCGCGCTTATATTCGGCCAGCCGCTCTACCAGCGCCATCCGGGCCGCCAGCATTTCGACAATCTGCCGGTCTACGTTGTCGATATTACGTCTGACCTGATCGGTTACGCTCTGAAATTCGATGTTCTCGGACTTTACCTGCCGGATCTGCAGGTGATCGAGCATTTCGCCGAAAGCAGCCGGTGTTAATTGCTGCGCGGCATCGCTCCAGGCTTTGTCAGGATCTATATGCGACTCCACAATTAGGCCATCGTAGTTGAGGTCCATGGCCATTTGGGCCAGTTCGTTCAGATATGCCCGTTTGCCCGCCATATGGCTCGGGTCGCCAATGATGGGTAACTGCGGGAAAATCGATTTCAGTTCAATGGCCATCTGCCACATCGGTACGTTGCGGTATTTGCTGGCTTCGCCCGTAGCAAAACCCCGGTGGATCGCGCCAAGCTTATTGATACCCGCACCCGCAATGCGTTCAAACGCACCGACCCAAAGGGCCAGATCAGGATTGACTGGGTTTTTTACCAGCACGGGTACGTCGACACCGCGGAGGGCATCGGCAATCTCCTGCACGTTGAAAGGGTTAACGGTTGTGCGGGCACCAACCCACAGAATGTCAACACCATATTTGAGGGCGAGTTCGATGTGCTCGGGCGTAGCCACTTCCACAGCAAAGGGCAGGCCCGTTTCCGCTTTGGCCCGCTGAATCCAGGGCAGGGCGGCTTCGCCCATGCCTTCAAAGCTGCCTGGCCGGGTACGGGGCTTCCACACGCCCGCCCGGATCACATGCACCGCGCCCAGCGTTTTTAGCTGGCGGGCGGTTTCAACTAGCTGCTCTTCGGTCTCGGCACTGCACGGACCAGCAATAATCAGGGGCTTCCCGTTGGTATCGATCCACGATCCAAGCGGCTCTACGGCTAATTCTACCTTCATAACAAACGCGTAATTGGCGAGTAATACGGCTACTCTATCAGGGAACTTTTAAATGCGATTTTTGGTATATTTGCAGAGGGAATTGGCTGTTTTTCAAGCCGGTTCCTTCATTTGTCTTAAACAGTTTTACGTCTATTAACTAAGTCGCGTCGGGAGATTAAACCGTTTGACCGAAATTTCGTTCTATATTTCGGTCGTGTTAGCCGACACGTACCTAACGCTATGGAAGTAGCACCGCCCAAACGGAGCACTGATATGTCGAACCGAAGTAATCTGATGCCGGAGGCTGTCCAGAACCTTTCGGAAATAGAGTCCAAAATACCGGAGGGACGACTTCCTGACGGGACTTCTCATTCCGTTTCATTCGAGGACACTTCGATTGCTTTTTCTGCCCAGTCGGATTTCAAACTCCGAAAGACCTACTGGATGTTTGCGTTGATGAATCAGGGATGGCTTGTAAAATTAGGCACTTTTTTAATAAAGATTGCGCTACGTCTGCACCTTCCCATTAAATTCCTGATTAAGAATACTATTTTCAGACAGTTTTGCGGGGGAGAGAGTATCCCTGACACCGAAAAAACGATTCAAACGCTGCATAATGCCCACGTAGGCACCATTCTGGATTATTCAGTTGAAGGTGAGGAAACTGAGAAGAGCTTCGACGATACAACGCTTGAAATTCTTCGCACTATTGAACGCGCCAGTCAATCGCCTGACATTCCGTTTTCTGTGTTTAAAATTACGGGGTTAGCCTCAACCGAACTGCTCGAAGCCGTTCAGATTGGTGATTCGCTCGATAAAGTGCAGAAGGCGGAATTCGATCGGGTGCTAAAACGGGTTGACCTGCTCTGTAGTCGTGCCCACGAACGAAACGTGCGTATTTTTATTGACGCCGAAGAAAGCTGGATTCAGGACACGATTGATACATTGGCCTATGAGATGATGAACCGCTATAATCACGAGCGGCCAGTTGTCTATAATACATATCAGATGTATCGCTGGGAGAGTTTGCCTCACCTTCGGCGCGATACTGAAGAAGCCCGGGCAAAGGGTTATTTTCTGGGGGTTAAACTGGTTCGGGGGGCTTACCTCGTAAAAGAGCGATTACGGTCCCACGAAGAGGAGTATCAGGACCCTATTCAGCCAACTAAAGAGGATACTGACCGCGACTTTAATGCAGCTATTGACTACTGCCTGGAGAACCGCGATACGGTGTCAATTTGCCTGGGAACGCATAACGAATACAGTTGTGAATATTGCATCCAGCAAATGAAGCGGATGGGGATTGCACCCAATGACGAGCACATCTATTTTGCGCAGTTGCTTGGGATGAGTGATAATATCTCCTACAATTTGGCAAATGCAGGATACAACGTAGCTAAATACGTACCTTATGGTCCTGTTGAAGCAGTTATGCCTTATTTGTTTCGCCGGGCTGAGGAAAATAAATCAATTGCCGGGCAAAGCAGCCGAGAGTATACGTTGGTTACCAACGAGCTAAAGCGCCGAAGAGGTTGTAAATAATCAATATGTATCCCACC
>JAQBNX010000535.1 GCA_028288385.1 Spirosoma sp. | reverse complement strand
GAGAAATACGCAGATACAAAACGCCGTGGCCAGCCCAAGCACATTGATAGCGGCATAGCCTTTACTTCTCCAAATGGTGCGAAGCGCTATTTTCAAATAGTTACGTAGCATAGTTGTAGGGTTAGATACCGCATCAGTAATCCGAAAGGACCGCCTGGTTAGGGGTTAAATGCTTTATTTGAAACTTAGACGTGACAGTCGTGGGACTTGGGCACTATTCACTACGTAATGAGTTGACCGGGTTCATCAGGGCCGCTTTTATGCTTTGGAAGCTCACCGTCAGCAGCGCAATGCCCACGGCCAGCACTCCGGTTAGGGCAAACATCCACCACTCAATATCAATCTTATAGGGGAAATCGGCCAGCCATTTGGTCATGATATAGGTAGCTATTGGTGAAGCAATGACCAGCGCAATCAAAACCAGTTTCACGAAGTCAATGGAGAACAGACCGAAGATATGCGTAGTCGATGCACCGAGCACTTTCCGGATACCCACCTCTTTTGTTCGCGACTCAGCCATAAAGGCGACTACGCCATAGAGGCCCAGGCAACCAATGAAAATGGCAATACCCGCCAGCAACCGGAATAGCGAATACATTCGTTCTTCGCTCTTATAGAAATTGTCCAGAGTCTGATCCAGAAACTCGTATTTGAACACAAAATCGGGGAAAGTGGCATTCCAGGCCATTTCAACGTCGCTGATCAGCCGGCTGATGGATGCGGTGCCTCCCTGTTGCGTAGATAATTTAATGCCGAGTGTGTGGTAGGAATCGGGCAGGGAAGTAAGTAAACAGGGATTGGATTTCTGGTGCAGGGAGAAGGTGTTGAAATCTTTGATGACACCCACAATCGGTTTCTTAATGGATTTAGGGCCGCCCCCCAACGCCATGTATTTGCCAATTACTTGATTTGGATCGCGAAAGCCCAGGCGTTTCACAAACGATTCGTTAACCACGAATTCACGCATGGTATCGGCGGGCTGATACATCCGTCCGGCCACCAGTTTCAACCCATACGTGCTCAGATAGGACGTATCGGCCGGGCGCATCACAACGCTGAAATCAGCTTCTTTTTCCGCATTCTCAAACCGAAAACCAGACCACCAGTTGCCATCGGCCGATGGTATTGAAATGCTGTAGCTAAGCGATTTTACGTTGGGCAGTCCAGCCAGTTTTGCTCGCAACGGCTCTAACTGCCCGGGTTTGTGATCTGGAATAGAAATGGTCAGCACGGCATCTTTGTTGTAGCCGAGGTCTGCCGACCGGAAGTAGTCCATTTGGCTGTAGGCAATGATGGTGCCGATAATCAAGATTTGGGAAATGGCAAACTGAAACACAATCAGACCCCGTCTGAGGGTTAGCTGGCTGCTGCCCGTTATACGTAGCTTACCCCGAAGGGCCAGCACGGGCTGGTAGCCCGACAATACCAGAGCCGGATAAAAACCAGCGAGCACGGTAGTAAGCATGGCCAGTAAAACGACAAAGCCAATCACCGATGGATCGAGCAAAACAAGCCCGGCTACTTTAATGTCCAGCAATTGCGATACGTAGGGGAGCGACAGGTAAGCCACAAGAAAGGCCAGTCCAACGGCCAGACCCGTCAGTAATCCCGTTTCGCCCAGAAATTGCCGCACCAATTGGGTTCGCGAACTGCCCAGCACTTTTCGCACGCCCACTTCTTTGGCTCGGCGGATAGCCTGCGCTGTTGCCAGATTAATAAAGTTGACACAAGCCGTAATGAGGACAAACAACCCAATTAGCGCCATTGCCCAAATCATTTGTTTGCTGACCGTGCGGTTGGCTGAGTTGCCGGTGCGCTTGTCGGAGTGAATGTCGGTCAGGCGTTGCAGCTCAAATTGGAAGTCTTTGGCATCATCGGGTTTCATGTATTTATTGACAAATGGCACAAACTTTTTTTTCATTTGTGCGGCTGTCACCGATGGGGGCAACATCAGGTAAACCTGCGCGCCACTGTAGTTGGATCCCCAATCGTCCCACCCGCCATTAACCCCATATTGTTTGAGCGATGCAAACGAAGCCAGGACTTCAAATGGTAAACTGCTCGTAACGGGCGGGTTTTTGACAATACCCGTTACGGCAAAATCCATTTTGTTCTCAAGCCTAATTGTTTTACCCACTGGATTGGCCGTGCCAAAATATTTTTGGGCCATTCGCTCCGATAATACCACCGTATTGGGGTTGCTGACCGCTGTCTTTGGGCTTCCGCTCTTCCAGTTGTAATCGAATAACCGAAAGTATTCGGGCTCAACAAAAGCAATGACGCCTTCCTGCTCCTGAAACTTACCCGCTTTGCGATCACCAACGCGCACCAGCGCCCCATAAAGTTCATAAGCCATCGTAACTTGGCCTCTTAATTCCGGAAAGTCATTGCGGAGGGCTGCTAAAGCGGGCAATTGTATACCAATATTTCGTCCGTCGTCTTCCGACTTCTTGTTGTACGTAATAAGCCGATACGTTTGCTCGGCATTGGCATGGTGCCGGTCGTAGCTCAGCTCATATCGAATAGCGAGGAATAAAAGCAGACAACAGGCCAGGCCAAAGGTTAAGCCGACCACATTAATGACCGTGTAATTCCAGTTGCGCTTCAGGGCGCGGATGGCAGTAGTGAAATAGCTTTTTAGCATGGCTTTTTATTCGTTCAGAGGGATCGTCGCGCCGGACCGCTCGCGGCTGGCTATTGCTGGGCGGTCTCGGCTTATTCGGAACGTAGTGAGTTTACCGGATTCATCAGGGCGGCTTTGACGCTACGGAAGCCCACCGTTAGCATGGCGATGCCGATTGCCAGCAGACCCGCCAGGGCAAACACCCACCACTCAATGTCGGTCTTATAGGCGAAATCCTGTAACCA
>JAQBNX010000740.1 GCA_028288385.1 Spirosoma sp. | reverse complement strand
CGAAAAACTGGAGCGGATGTACTGGCTCGTCGAGGGTTGCTTTATCTCGCGCTCTTTTCCCCATTCCGCCATGATGCCAGCGGGCGACGAATGGAGCAACGTCAATTATGCCCGTCAGAGCGTGCTTGGCGTGTGCGATGCCACGACGGGCCAGACGAACTTCTATTTGTTCGACCCCTCAGAGCCATTAGCACGGGCATGGAATGCGCTGTTGCCGAATTTTTTCCGCCCCGCTCGCGAACTGCCCGACGCACTGCGAACCGGAACGCGGCTTTCAGCGGCCCTGCTGAGCGCTCAAAGCGTCATGTGGGCGCGTTACCATCCCGCCGCCAGTGACCAGGACGAGGTCGCGACCTGGAAGAAGGGCACCGACCAATGGCAACAGTTCGATGTATTCGACAGCAGCGAACGGGATGCGGTCGCACAGCCAGTGGTAGTTGAGCGAAAGGGCCAGCCAGAAATGGAACTCATGGCCGCGTTTTCCCACTGGGGCGGAACCGTGACTGACAGTACGGTTCCAGCTTCGGGTACGAACCCTGCGAGTCAACTGACACTCGTGGCCCTGCTGGGCGCGCGCGACGAAGGCGACGCGATTTGGAAGGGTCATGGCCAAACGCCACTTTCAGCGTGGCGCGCGGCGCAACCGTTCGCCGTGCCGCTTTCCGAGTCGCCTCCGGAAGAGCCCCCCTTATCGCCTTTTCTTCCCGAATTTTTCGACAAGCTAGCGCTTGTTCCCCTGCTCGATGCGAAGGGTGATTGCGTCGGAATGCAAATTTCGCGGGGACGGGCCGAGCGCAAAAGAATCAAAGGTGGGGCCACACCCTGGACGTTAGCTAATGGCGTGGCGTCAACCAAAATTCAGTTCGTAGCGCCATCATCCGCGCCCTCACCGGTTCAAGAACGGGAAAATATGCTGCGGCTCCGCACATTGTGGAAGTCGTGGAAGGAGGCGCGGGCCAACGGACGCTGGGAGCGCGTTGAAAAATTGGAAGGGCAAATCAACCAGTTACTGGCCCCTTAAATCCTGGGGACTAGCCAAAATCACGAAAAAATCCGACTCGGCCTGAGTTTGCCCACCTGAGTTCTAGGATTATGGAATGAACCCATCTCGCTTTCGCGCGTAGAAGTAATAACGATGGCGCAGTCTTCTTTATCCAGTGAACGCAAAGAGCAACTTCAAACGGGCTTCCCCTCTCGCTCGTGGCTCGAACTTCAATCACCGCAAACAATTTTAAAATGGTCCCTCGAAACCTATGGCGCGGGCCTGACGATGGCCACCGCTTTTGGCGCCGAAGGCTGCGCGCTACTGGGAATGCTGGCCCAGATCCGCGACGAGACCGGACTGCTGCCCGATATTTTCAATCTCGATACCGGGTATCAGTTTGAAGAAACCCTCGATTTGAAACGGCGCATCGAAGACAAATACGGGATTTCGATTCGCGCCATTCAGCCCGATGCCAGTATCGAGGACGCTGAAGCCGACTCACGCTCGATTTTCGAGCAACCGCTTTACCAGTCGGAGCCGAATTTGTGCTGCTACCTCCGCAAAGTCGTGCCCCTCGCCGGGGCGGTCGAAGGCTTCGATGCCTGGATTACGGCCATTCGCCGCGACCAGACGCCCGAACGCGCCACCGCTCCCATCGTCGGCTTCGATTCGCAGTTCCCGCTCGTGAAAATCAACCCGCTCGCCAACTGGACCAAGGCGCAGGTGTGGGACTATATCCACAAAAACCGCGTCCCTTATAATCCGTTGCACGACCAGGGCTACCCCTCCATTGGATGCTGGCCCTGCACCCGCGCCGTGAAACCCGGCGAGGACGACCGGGCCGGACGCTGGGGTGGCTCGGATAAACGCGAGTGCGGTATCCACGTCGATTTGACGGGCAAAGTGGCCATTCGCGCCTCCTAAAGAAACAAAAAGGCGAAAGAGCAACTTAGTTTTAAGGTAACTTTTACGTTTGCGAAACCAACACGAAACGAGGCGCCCCTATTCTTTAATACGACAAGGGCAGAGGTCGTAACCGTGCATTTAGTTTGGCAAGCGGACTAAAAGGCGGTGGGAAGTCGAAAGACTCATCCAAGTTCCTGCCGCCTGTCTTGCACCTTTTCAACTTGAACCCGAAAGTGCGCCCGTTCCTCGTGGCCTCCGTCTGAAAAAGCGTTCTGCGCTCACTGGAATCAGACGTTCCTCGTTGCCTCAGCTTGCACTTTTATCCTCACGGCGTTTCCAGCGCCTCGACGGGCAATGCCTTTCGGGTTTCATAAAGCGCCCCTTCAAACGAAGGGGCGCTTTTTGTTTTAATCACCCTGGGTTATTCTGCCTTCCTCATGAAACCTCTCTTTCTCGCCGTCCTCGTTCTGTGTGCCCCCGGCCTTCCCGCACTACAGGCCCAGCCTCTGGGCGTTCAAACCTTTGCCCCCACTTCTCCGATCATCGCTCAATTTCGTTTGAAGTCCGAGCGCTTCGGAATGCCCGCCGTCGCGGTGGGCACCGATATTTACGTCATCGGCGGTTACATCCGCACGGGTCTTGGCGCTTCCATCGAGCGCATTGATACGGAAACCAACACTGTTCCGCCCGTTGATGCCCAAATTTTGCCGCGC
>JAQBNX010000800.1 GCA_028288385.1 Spirosoma sp. | reverse complement strand
AGAAGCGCAAACCCGACTTCAGCAAGTTTCCCAAATTTCCCTAAAATTAACCGGGGCCAGCATCGATGCTGGCCCCTGTTAATTTTAGGACGTACTGAATGCTTAATCGAGTCTTCTTCTGCGGTATTTCTTTGGCTTCTGGCGACCAAAAAGTAAACCAACCACCAGCGTTGTTACCAGGGCTGTGACTACCACCCGCGTAGCAAAAGCGGTCTTGTCGTACTTCCACTCAGCTTTCAGGCCTTTTTCGGCAAAGATGTTCGGGATTTTTCCATTTTTGAAGTCATCGATAATCCCTTCCACTACGTTAACCCGGTCAGCCAGGATAAGCGGAAGCCAGTGTTTATATTCATTTTCGCTGTATTTAAAGGCATACCGCCGGATTTGGCCGCTCAGGCCGGACGGGGGCGTAGAGGTGCCAAAAACGGCCGTTATGTTCGGGCGTTCATTAGAATGCAGGACTTCAATATTTACCGGCTGCAGGGTTGGCCTTTCCCAGCTATAGCCCGACTGTTCGGCGTCAGTTCGGTGCTTCATGGGGTAGGTGGGGTCATTTTTCGGATCGGCATCGATGCCCCAGCCTGGTATGTGCGAATACTTATCTGCTAATGATTCCATAAGTTTTGGTCTTTATTATCGGGCTGAAGGTGGAAGCAGAACGGTTTTGATGCAGTTATCCAGTTTGCTGGAAAACATGTAGTAAGCCTCGGCTACGTCTTCCAGCGGAATACGGTGCGTAATTAAGGCTTTGGGATTAATAACCCCATTCTGCACGTGTTCGATGAGCCTTGGTAACAGGCGTTTCACCGATGCCTGGTTAGCCCGAATGGTCAGCCCCTTGTTAAGGACGTTACCAATGGGTACCAGGTTATCGGTTGGGCCATATACCCCCACGATGGAAATAATACCCCCTTTTTTGACCGAGTTGATGGCCCAGTGCACAGCCGTGGCTGAACCAGCCTGCAGCAACAGCTTGCGGCCTGTGATGGTTTGCATGGTATTGCCAGTAGCTTCGGCGCCTACCGCATCAATGCATACGTCGGCTCCCATCCAGTCGGTTGCTTTCTTGATAAACAAAACCGGATCGTCCATTTCTTCGTAGTTGTAGGCCTCGCAGGGAGCGTAATTCCGGACGAATTCAAGCCGGTATTCGACACAGTCAATAACGATGACACGGCCTGCTCCAAATAGCCAGGCACATCGGGCCGCCATAATACCCACCGGACCTGCACCGAATACCACTACGGTATCACCGGGTTGGATGCCAGCCATTTCGGCCGCCTGGTAACCTGTAGGCACTACGTCGGTTAGGAGTACGGCATCGTCGGGGTCCATTCCCTCCGGAATCACTGTAGGGCCAACATCGGCATAGGGAACCCGCACCAGTTCGGCCTGCCCGCCATCATAGCCACCGGCCGTGTGCGAGTAGCCGAAGATGCCCCCAACGGCCGTAGCCTGGGAGTTTGACTCATGGCAGTTGCCAAACAGTCCCTGTTTACAAAAGTGGCATTTGCCGCAGGCAATGTTGAATGGCACCAGCACATGGTCGCCTACTTTCAACTTTTGCACCTCCGGCCCTACTTCCTCGACAATACCCGTAAACTCGTGCCCAAACGTCATGCCGACCCTGGTATCGGGTACATTGCCGTTATACAGGTGCAGGTCAGAGCCACAGATGCATGAGCGCGTTACGCGCACGATGGCATCTTCGGGATGCAGAATTTTAGGTTCCGGTTTTTCGTCGATGCGGACCCGTCTGGGCCCCCGGTAATTCATAGCTAACATAGGCAGTTGGGATTTATTGTTATTTTAATAGGGATACGTTTCATGACAACCTGAATCCCTCACTGATGTTCTGAATAAATTAGGGTATGTTCCAAAATCTATATAGACATAGTGGAGATAAAGTCTGGTTTCCTGCCAGGCAAACCCCGCCAGTGAGATTGTTCTGACCACGCAGGGGCTGCATAAAATAACCGTTGAATAAATACCGCAATGGGGAAACAGCGATGGCGGCTTATATCAATTTTATTTGTCAGTATATCAGCTGTATGTGCCAGCCTTACTGCAATTTGTTCATCGGTGCCTGTATTGACTAGTTACCTAAAACCCGATACCTGTAAAACCCTTACCTGTAGCAATTCCGGATTCGACTGTTACGCCCAGATTCATGCCGACACGGTCAATGATGCGATGTCCCAGGGGCTCACTACGTTAGTTACGTGCATACTATGATATTAACGCCTGAAATGGCAGAGAACCTGAAACGGCTAATTCAGGAAGACGCAGTATAATGAATTGCTGGCACGCGACTTATTTCTTGCAATAAGCGTCCGGCTACAGCCGGACGCTTATTTTTTGTTGTGTACGTCTTTTCGCTAACCCATCCTTTGGCCAGTCGCCGTTGCATGAACCCTAGTCTATTAAATGTGTCTGTATCGCTCAGCCAAATAGTCATTCCAGGTTTTTGAGCCCTTGGCCTTTTCGGCACACGTATGGTCTCCCCTCGCAAAACTCTTCATTAGTTCCCCAATGACAGGTATGGGTATGAGTGGCTTATTGAC
>JAQBNX010000490.1 GCA_028288385.1 Spirosoma sp. | reverse complement strand
TACCACTGGCTAAACCCAGCAGGGTGAGTATGCTGTAGGTCTTGTTACGTACTAGATTTCGCCAGGCGATTTTTAGATAGTTTCGGATCATATTGGTAGGGGAATTGGACGGTCTGTCGTCACGGCGTGGTGCCAGGAGTTTGGTGTTACTATCTAGCTCCTGGTACCATGCTCCACGCATTATTCAGAACGTAAACTTTTCACCGGATTCATCAGGGCGGCTTTTATGCTCTGGAAACTCACCGTTAGCAGGGCAATACCAACAGCCAGCAAGCCCGCCAGCGCAAACATCCACCAGGCGATGTCAATTTTGTAGGCAAACTTCTGGAGCCACTGATTCATGACGTACCAGGCGATGGGCGAACTCAGCACCAGCGCCACCAGTACCAGTTTAATGAAGTCGAAGGAGAACAGTCCAAAGATATGAGCCGTCGAAGCGCCCAATACTTTTCGAATACCCACTTCCTTGGTCCGCGTTTCGGCCATAAACGCCACTACGCCATACAGGCCCAGGCAGCCAATGAAGATCGCAATGCCCGCCAGCAATTGGAACAGCAAGTACATGCGTTCTTCAGTCTTGTAGAAATTGGCGAGCGTTTCGTCCAGAAAGCTGTATTTAAACACGAAATCGGGGAAGGTGGCGTTCCAATGCGTTTCGATCGCCTTCAGCAAGTGGCTAATGTCCTCCGTGTTGGCCTGTTGGGTCGACAGTTTGATGCCTAAACTGCGGTATTGATCCCGGTAGGAGGTCAACACACTTGGCTCGATATGCTGATGCAGCGAAAACGCGTTGAAATCTTTGACTACGCCAACAATTGGCTTTTTCATGACTTCGCCGTTTATCGTCATCAACTTGCCAATCACTTGCTCCGGCTTTTGAAAGCCCAGGCGTTTCATAAAAGCCTCGTTAACGACAAATTCCCGTATAGTATCGGCGGGTAGATACATGCGTCCGGCCAGCAGCTTAAGGCCGTAGGTATGTACATAAGCCGTATCGGCCGGGCGCATCAGCACACCGTAGTCGGGCTCTTTCTCCGAGTCGCCGAAGCGAAAACCCGTTGTCCAGTTGCTGGTAGAGGAGGGCGTCGTCATGGCGTAACTCATCGACTGAATACCGGGAAGGCCAGCCAGTTTAGCTTTCAACGATTCAAGCTGACCAGGCTTTTTCTCCGGGATAAGCACCGTCAGTACGGCATCCCGGCTGTAGCCTAAATCGGCTGAGCGGAAGTACTTCATCTGGCTATAGGCAATGATCGTTCCGATAATGAGCAATTGCGAAATGGCAAACTGCCCCACAATCAACCCCCGGCGGAGCGACAGCTGTGCGTTGCCCCGACCCGATGCCCGTATCTTCCCCTTCAGGGCCAGAATGGGCTGGTAGCCCGACAAAACCAAGGCCGGATAGAAACCAGCCAGCGTGGTGGTGAGTATCCCCAGCGCACACAAAAAGAGAATAACAGTCGGGTCGAACAGCGTTGCGCTCCCCGGCTTTATATTGAGTAACTCGCCCACATAGGGCAGTGCTGCCTGCGCAACCAGGAAGGCCAATACCATCGCCAAACCCGTCAGCACGCCGGTTTCGCCCAGAAATTGACGAACCAGTTGACCGCGCGAACTGCCCAATACTTTACGGACACCCACTTCTTTGGCCCGCCGAATGGCTTGTGCGGTGGCCAGATTGACGAAGTTGACACAGGCCGTGACCAGAATGAACAGGCCAATCAGACCCATCGCCCAGATCATTTCCCTGCTCACGGTTCGCTTGGCATAATTGTCGGTCCGCGTGTCGAAATGGATGCTGGTTAGGGGTTGTAGGGAATAAACAAGGTCACGGGCATCGTCGGGTTTGTGGTATTTGTTGATGAAAGCGACCAGTTGTTTGTCCATCTGTGCTGCGGCCATCGGCTGATCGGCTGGCGCGTTGGGCAGCTTCAGGTAGATTTGTGCGCCACCGTATGTCGACTGCCAATCGTCCCAATTCGTGCTGGCCCCAAACTGTTTCAGGGAAGCAAATGACAGCAGGATAGTAAAGGGAACACTGCTTGTGGTAGGAGGCTCCTGTACCACACCCGTCACCACGAAATCTGTCTTGTTTTCAAGTCGGAGCGTTTTGCCCATCGGGTTGCCTGCGCCAAAATATTTTTCGGCCATGCGCTCGCTCAGGACAACCGTATTCGGATTATTGAGGGATGTTTGCGGGCTGCCGCTTTTCCAGGTGTAGTTGAACAATCGGAAGTATTCGGGTTCTGCGAAAGCGATTATGCCATCATTTTCCTGAAATTTCTTCGTTGCTGCGGTGGTTTTTCCGCGCGTGCTGACAACCACATTCACCATCCGATAAACCATTGTCACATCCTTTTTCAACAAAGGAAAATCGTTGCGCAGGGCAGGTAGCACCGGTAGTGGCATGCCCACATTCCGACGATCTTCGTTCGATTGTTTATTGAATGAGGTCAATCGGTAGGTCTGGTCGGCGTGTGCATTATGCCGGTCGAAACTCAGTTCGTAGCGAATGGCCAGAAACAAAAGCAGGCAACAGGCTAGGCTGAGTGTTAGCCCCAGCACATTGATGGTGGAGTAACTCCAGTTGCGCTTCAGGGCGCGCAGGGCGGTAGTGATATAGCTTTTTATCATAATTCAGTATTCATTATTCTGACCGTAAGGAGGTAACGGGGTTCATCAGTGCAGTGGCGATTGTTTTACTGCCAATGGATACGAGCACCAACAAGAGTATAATCAGGGCGGGTGCCGCGAAAAGCCACCAGCTTAATTCGATGCGGGCAGCGTAGCTGGCCAGCCAGTTTTTGACTAAAAAATAGGTAATAGGCAGGCCGATCAGGATGGA
>JAQBNX010000725.1 GCA_028288385.1 Spirosoma sp. | reverse complement strand
CTATTAGCACAGCCGTTGTCACTGTTCTGTTTGGTGTCATTTTTAAAGTTTTGCCCGATGCCAAAATTACTTGGTTAGACGTACGCGATGGGTCCATCTTTACGGCTTTACTTTTTATGCTTGGACGCTACTTAATTGGTTTGTATATTGAAACTACAGCTACAGAGTCGACCTACGGAGCGGCTGGCTCCATGATCGTTATTTTAACATGGATTTATTATACAGCCGCTATCTTGTATTTCGGAGCAGAGTTTACCCTGGCTTATGCCAATCATTTTGGCATTAAGATAAAACCGGCTAAAAATGCCGTATATATCGAGCGGATAGAACGTGAACGTGAGGTCGAAATAATACCTACAGAGCAGATAGTGGAGCAGTCTAAGCAATAATACAGTTTTAGCGGTAGTCTGGTGAAAGGCTTTTACTCAGCCGAGTGCTGTATGGCTTACTAACGGATCCGTATTGACGCATAATTTTTACTCTTTATACTTCGCGCAAGCTATTGTCTTTTTGTTTAGGTTTCAATTAACACTATGAGTGCGTGAGCGAATAACTCTTAGTTGGTTGGCACCAGGGTCAATGAGATCACGACAGTGAGCTCAAAAGCAACCCCGACTGTTTCTACGCGCCTATGGGCTTATTGATATAACCGGCTTATCCTAAAAAGCCCCTTACAGCATTGATTCTTTTGACGATGGGACAGATGCTGTTGGCCCCCGTCTCTTGCTATTAAAATGTCTTAGCCCCCGATCAGTTGGACAGATTTTCTGAAAAGGTTGTGGCGTATACCACCTCCGTCTCCTCCCATTTCTGCTGAGGGGTTATAAAATTAATCGAGCGATGAAGCCGATGATGATTGTAATGGGAGAAATAACGCTGTAGCATTTCCTTGGCTTCGAAATAGCTATCAAATTCGTTTCGCTCAATAACATCATGTTCCAAAATGCTGTGGAAGGCACGCTCCGGCGCCCCGGTCGATATAAGAATTCTCCTCAGGTGTAGCCACGTGCGTAAACTCCTGTTTGACCTCGGAGTGCTTCAAAAATTTGCGAACTGAGTGAGCAATGAACTGACTGCCATTGTCATTGCGTAAAACAACTCCTTTCAAACTATGATTCAGGTTCAGACTTCGCAGTAGGTTAATTAAGTCAATCTGACGAATCCTACTCTGAAACAGCCAAGCCAAGCTTTTACCGGTACGCCGGAGCGGGCTGTAGACATCGATGACGCTTAGTAAGTAGTAATTACGTCGTTCGCCCTGTACCCAAACATACTTGATGTCCCAACACAGGTACTCCAGCGGCTTTGTGGCTTCAATTCGTTTAAATTTAACAAACTCCCGCTTGCCGGTGGGCCGAATAAATTTGCCCAGCAGTAAGTTGTTTTCCTGCATCAACCGATAGACTTTTTTCTTGTTGATGACATACTCCTTTTTCAACTCATGAGCGATGTATTCATAACCCAACGCGTTGAACTCTACATCTAGCAGGCTTCGGATGCTGATGATAACCTATTGATTAACCACCCAGGAGCCGTCCGGTTTCATAATCATCTAACTGGGTTTTGCCCCCGGTTTACCAGTTTGGGGCTGATAGTAATATACACTGCGTGGCAGGCTAAGCCACTGGCAGAGCAGACTGCAATTGACGCGAGCTTCGATCGGATCGCCGAAGCGACTGTTTCATGAGCGTTAATTTCTCCTGGGTTGAATAGGCGTTTTTTTAGCAGTTCGCTCTTGAGTGGTCCGCCACCGCGGTTCCAGTTCCAGGGCTTGTTTGGCCACGATCCGTTTCAAGCGTTCATTTTCTTCCTCAAGGACTCGCAGTTGGGGATCGACGCGTAGATAGGCATTGGTTAATCCTTCTTTGCCTTTAGTCAAATATTTTTGACGCCACTTCCTGAGTAATGAAGGAGAAAGCGGGGTGGCCCGTGCCATGGTACTTACGACATGTCTCAGCATGGCCGTCGCGGATGGCTTCCTGAATGATAGAATAGCGATCCTCTGGAGAGAAACTTCGCCGTATTTTGCTCATAATTTCTGAATGTAGTAGGACTAAAATGTTTTGACAAGTTTGTCCAATTATTCAGGGGGTAAGACATGAGTACTATGTTTTGTTGCAAGTTCAGGCCTGATCGTGGCCCAAGCTCGACCAAAAAATCTTTATTTTGAGTGAACTCTACTCGATAAGTAGAGGTTATTACTGCAGTGGCATAAGCCAGACAAACTTCTTGGAAAAAGTTGTTTGGTCCGGAACTCTAGCAGATAGCTAGAGGTTATGTACTAGATGGGCCAAGGCACCCTAAGTGATCAGTAATGATCCGCCTTACAGGCCCCTACTGATGCTCAAGAAGTTACCATAAATAAGCAAAAAAAGCTTGTAGCAGGAACCCAGAGCCCTTTTAGAGGTGTTATCCTTTAGAAGCCAGTAACACAAATCACCCCTATTTCCCGGCTAGTTGTAAAGACACCCATCCGGGCTGTCCTTTCACTGTGGGGTCTACAAAAAGGTGATACCACG
>JAQBNX010000868.1 GCA_028288385.1 Spirosoma sp. | reverse complement strand
GGAGTCCGACGCAGCCTGCGGTGCGGGTGTGAATGCGGAGCCGTTCGATCGCGTAGCTGAGCCGTTCATGAAAACCGAGGGGCCCGTAGCCGGGGTCGTCGGCGGTGTAGGAGGCGAGTTCGGCGCGTTGGAGTGCGTAGAGTTCGGCCGTGATGGGCCGGTGTCGCCACCAGCAATCCGGGACGACGGAGGTGGTGAGCTGGTAGGTGCCGACGAACCATTGCACCCAAGCCGCCAGTTCGCCCCACACCCGAGTGGACTGTTCTCCGGTCATGGTCCGCCACCGGAACGTCACATCCAACCCGCCGGGAAAAAGGTTAGAGGCAGGTAGATCCGGGACGGGGGCGAACAGTTCCCCGGTTCCTTCGGCATCGGCTCCTGGATGTGAAGGGATGTTGAAGCTGTCAGACCCATCAGGGCTTGTCACGGGTGTTCCCTTCGCGTTGTTCTTGGTGTTGTTGCTGGCGGGCGCGGTGTCCATCGGTGAGGACTTGTTCGGTGGCCGTTTTGTCGCGTCCGAGTTCGGGACCGTCCTTGCGTTTTGGCCATTCGCGCAGGTCGAGCAGGATGGGCCGGGTGCGCCGGCCGAGCATCAGTGCGGTCCCGGCGGGCAGGCGCCGGATCTCATCGAGCCGGACCACGGGGGCGTCCCGGTGCTGTTCGCCGTCCTGCCGGCCCTGGGAGGACCAGGACCTGGTGGTCAGGGTCAGGCTCCGCTCCCCGAGCAGGGCGGCCAGGGACCGGAGGTCGCGTTCGTCGGAGCCGCCGCCGAAGATGATCTTAATGATGGCCGAGTCCCAGATGGTCGCGGCTTCCTCGATGGACCAGCCGGTCCGGGCCTGGGAGAGGGACTGCAGGACCACGAGGGTGGAGATCCCGATCCCGCCCCCGTCCGAGAGCGTGACGGGCAGCCCCGGCCAGGGGGAGAGGTTCGCGATTTCGTCCAGGATCAGGGCCAGGGGCGGGTCGAGCCGTCCGCCCGGGGACACGAACGCCATTTCGCGGGCGGCGTTATCGATGTCGTCGATCAGCGCGGACAGGTACGGTCCGGCAGCGGCGGCCCCGGTCCGGGTGCCGATCAGGTACAGGGTCCCCCGGTCGCGGATGAACGCTTTCGGGTCGAAGGAGCCGGAGGCGTCCTTCGGGTCGAGGGCGGTCAGGACCTTCGGGGAGGACAGTGGCGCGACGGCGGCGGAGACCCCGATCCAGGAGTTCGACGTGGTGCGGGGCTCGTCGTCGAGGATGGCCATCAGGTCCGCCTGCCACCCCATCGCGGCGTGGGGCCCGGAGAGTGCTTCGAGGGCTTCGCGGGCCAGGACGGGGCTGGAGGACCAGCGCCGGAACCCGCGGATTCCTTCCCCTGAGAGGGCGGCGGCGTGGAGCAGGCACTGCAAGACGATGAGGGAGCGTTTCTGCCAGGCCGCGTTCTCGCCCTTCATTTCCGTGTCCGCGCTGATGACCAGGGCGCGCCGGGTCGCGGTGTCGGGATCCTCGCAGCCACGCACCGGGGACCAGCGAAGTGTGGAGTCCAGGCCCGACATGCCCTGCGGATCGAACACCGTGACAGGCCGGCCGCCGGTGGCGCGGGCGGTCATGGTCACGACCAGGTTGTCCGCCCGGGTCGAGGTGGTAACCACGGCGCCGGGTGCGTCGAGGATCGCGTTGATCACCACGTACAGGCCCTTCCCGGACCGGGGAGCACCCTGGATGATCAGGGATTCCTCGGTGGAAACGTGCACACCGATGCCGCGGGAACGTCCAAGCGTCCAGGACACGTCCTGCACCCTCGGTTTGGACAGACCGGGGAGGGTGTGGCGGCCGCGCCTGGTAACGGCCCGGGCCCCGAAGTCATGCACGATCTCAGCCCGACGGGCGACCCCGTCCCGGGCCAGGATGTCCCGCCGCAGCCAGCCGCCGGACTGCCGCCACACACTCCGGACCATGACCCCCGCCACGGTCACGGTGGCGAGGAGCAGGAGCGCCGGGCCAACAAGCCACCAGATGGTCCCGGTCCCCACCGTGCAGCCTGGGGGCGGTTCGAGGATCAGGTCGGTCCTGCCGGTGAGCAGGCCGATCGGGGCGGTCGGTCGGAAGGCCGGGAACGGCAGCACCCCGCAGACCAAAGTGGCGGCCAGGTGCCCGGCCGTCTGGACCAGGAAACATAGGCACACGTACCCCGCGACCGCGGCAAGTCCCGCTGTCATCAGGGGGATCGTGTGGGCTGGGGTGGAGCGCGTCATCCGAGGATCCAAAGCTGTGCCATGGTTCAGGTCATGTAATGGTTTCTGGTCATGCGGTGGTCGGTGCCGAAGACGGTGAGTTCGTCGGTGGTGACCCGGTTGGCGACGATGAAGGAGCGGTTGCCGATTTTCCACAGGCCGACGCCCTTGGGGAGGTTTTCGACGTGTCCGCATTCCGCGTCGGTGAGTCCGAGGGCTTCGCGGGTCAGGTGCATCGCGTCGTGTTTTTGCCGGTAGATGATGCGGGTGTCGGCCTCGGTGAGCAGGCCGAGGGCTTTCTGGCGGTGTCCGCTGGTGCTGTCTCCGATCTCGTTCAGGTCGGCGATTTTGTGCATGATGAGCAGGTTCGCGATGCCGTAGGTGCGGGCAAGGCGCCATTGTTCGCTCATTTTCGTGAGCATGTGCGGGTCGGCGAGCATCCGCCAGCCCTCGTCGTACACGATGATGCGTTTCCCGCCGTCGGGGTTGGTGACGGCCGCTTCCAGCCAGGTCGCCCCGCACGCTGCGGCCAGGGAGAGCGCCTGCTCGGACGCGCCGGTGAGGGCGGAGGTGTCCATCACCATCAGTGGGGCGTCGGCGTCGAACGCGACCGTGGAGGGGGCGTCGAACATGCCCTCCAAGTCCCCGGATACGGTCCGGCGCAGTGAGTGCGCGACGGCTGTGCCGCCGTCCCTGCCGACCAGGGCGACCGTGTCCCGGGATGGGTTCAGCAGATGGTCCAGGACCATGGGCAGCGTGGGGGTCGTGTTCTGGGCGACGGTTTCGGTCAGGGCCAGGTCCAGGGCGGTGTGCTCCACGGGCAGCAGGGCCTGGCCCTGACGCATCAGGGACACCAGCGCGACCAGGAGGTAGCGGCGGCGTTGCCGCACCACCGCGTGCCACTGGCCCTCCGACAACGCGCTGGAGCGGGGCCCGGCGTCCAGGGGGTTGACCCGGGCCGGGCGGCCCGGGCCAACGGAGATGACCCTCCCGCCCACCGCCTCAGCGACGGGCACCCACTCGCCCTTGGGATCCGACGCGACCGCGGCCTTCCG
>JAQBNX010000439.1 GCA_028288385.1 Spirosoma sp. | reverse complement strand
ACGACGGGGCAGTTGGCTTTTCAAATCGCAAAAACTACACAAATAGTTTGCAAACTATAATAATAGTTTTAAGTTTGTTGTATGGAAAAGTTGACAGCCAAAGAAGAAGAAGTAATGCAGGTACTCTGGAAAATGGAACCTGTTTATGTAAAAGACATGGTTCCCCATTTTGCAAATCCGCCCCTGCATTATAACACCGTATCGACCATTGTCCGCAACCTCGAAGAGAAAGGCTACGTTGGCCACCGGGCGTATGGCAACACGCACGAATACTATGCCATCATCAGCCGCGAAGACTACCAGAACCGCTTTGTCCTGAAAAAAGTGGTAAGCGATTATTTCGACAATTCGTACAAGAACTTAGTCAGCTACTTTGCCCAGAACGAGAAGATTTCGGCCGACGAGTTGCGGGAGATCCTGGCAATGATTGAAAAAAAATAATGGTATGGAAACCCTGCGTTACGTTATGCTGGCCAATGGGCTGCTGGCGGTAGTGAGCCTTGTGTTCTACGTGCTGCTCCGGCGCGAAACTTTTTTCGAAGCCAACCGGCTGGCACTGTGGCTAGGCCTAATAGCATCGCTGGTGATGCCGCTTGTGCAACTCCCAGACTGGCGTCCCCAACCGGTAAAGGCCGTCATGCAGCAGACTGCCCGGGTCATTGTACCACAGGTGTTTACTAACCCACCGGCGTTGCAGCCGGACGTAACGAATAGGTTTCCCTACGGTCGGGCGCAGCCAGCCTTTCCTGAACGGTTAGTTCGGTCAGGCTGGTCGTGGCAACTGGGACTGATTGGCCTATATCTAACCGTACTTATTGTCTTGCTGGTCAGGTTTGGGTTCCGGCTTTTGGCGCTGATGCGGCTGATTAGGCAGTCGGTGCAGGAACCATACGACGATTTTATATTGGTCAGAAATACCGGCGTTACGTCACCGTTTTCGTTTTTCGGCTGGGTCGTCCTGAATCCCAACCAACACACGCCCAACGAACTGGAGAATATTCTACGCCACGAGCGCGTACATGTCCGGGCATGGCACAGCGTCGACATGCTGGGAGCCGAATTGTTGAGTATTGTTTTCTGGTTCAATCCGGCGGCTTACCTGTTTCGGCAGTTGGTGCATCAAACGCTTGAGTTTAGCGCCGACCGGGCGGTTTTGGCCGAGGGCATTGATCCTCAAATGTATCAACGCCATTTAGTAAAAGTCAGCTTGGCGGCCGGGCAATCGGTCATTACCAATCATTTCAGCCAGTCATTGCTACGAGAACGTGTAGGGATGATGAATCGTGAGCAATCCGGCTATTCAGCATTGGGGCGCTACGTAGTGTGGACAATGGCGGTTGGCATGATGATGGTAGCTTGTAAACATGGAAATTCTGACGATAAACAGGCATTGACTCTAAACACATTACCAGCCAATAGTCCTACGCGGGCTTTGGTCGTTGAATTAGAGGACAAAAATACGTGGTACAGGCATTTTGCTTTATATAAAACGCGATTCGGAACGCGAACTATCATCAGCGACCCCGCCATTTTATGTATAAAAGGCAATCAACTCGCCATTCTGGACGATCATCAGTATGAGTCAGCGGTATATATTAATGGCAAAGAAACGTCGGTAGAATCACTGAGTCAAATTGCCCCGGAGAATGTCCGTGAGCTATTTGTGATGCATCAATGGGACGACCGGCCCAACATAGACAGAAAAACCAAGCCTTACCAAATACTGATTCAAACCAGTGCGACTCCCCTACGATTCGATCGCAAACGCAGGCAGTTTTTTACGTTCCTTCAGGCAGCAGCTATTTCGCAGCATCCTCGTGGAGAGACATATATGTTCACCATGAACTCATTGCTCGAAGCAACGTTCTTCCACAACAAAAATGCGTTGGTTGAACGTACTAAAAACGAACACCTAAAACTGTACGACGAGTTTAAGGACAATGTTGATATCTTTATCAATGAACTGCCCGCTACAGTCGCTGACGTTGAAACAGTACACGTCCGGGAAGTGGCGCGACTATATACCAAAGAACGCCCCTATACCGACTGGTTTCGGGCAAAGAATCCACAATCACGCTTTGAACTGCATATTCAAACAGCCCCAAAACGAGCCAAACGAGACAGTACGTACTACGTGTTCAGTCCATTTTATTCGGGCGATTTCTAACCTAAGCACCGCGTCGCTAAACGCTATGGTACGTTTTTGGTCCAACTATCGTTCTCTGAATCAATCGTTAGACTATGACACCGAAAATACTATTCATAATTATATGCCTTTTGATACCCCGTCTCACCACTGCCTGGCCAATACACATCGCACAATCGGATACGTTGCCTGCTAAGTCTGCGCAGTCAGCTAAAGCTACGTCCCGGCTGACTCCTCCTCTGATGATTCTGCCCGGCACCCGGCTTGATACGAGCTTCAATGCCCTGCCCGCTCAGAGTCAGACTGTCGGCAAAGCCGCTCCTACCTGGCTACGTGCCAAAGCCGCTGGCTCACCGATGTACGTCGTAAATGGAAAAGCGGCTACAGCCGAACAGTTAAGAACATTACGCCGAGCAGACGTATCGTCGATTCAGGTGCTTGATGGCAGTAAAGCAAAGCAACTATATGGAAAGAATGCCCGCAATGGATTAGTTATGGTAACGACAAAAAAAGCGCTGGCACCATAATGCTGCCAGTAGTCTAAAAACAAACAACCCCGACGTATTAAATCGGGGTTGTTTGTTTTTAGACTAAGCTACCGGGTGCAGGTTTTGAAGCGTTACCATTGGCATTGCCTCCTCCTTTCGACTTCTTCTTTTTCTTTTTGCTGCTACTTCGCGTAGCGTATTTGGCGTCTAGTTTTTGTAGATCGCTGTTAAGAGCCGCCAGCACAACGGGCTCCTTTTCGCCAATAGGTGTCAGCACCTCAAACGACTCGGGAATGATGCCTCTTTTGTTCAATTCAACGATTTCAACCACCCGTTCAATCGGTAGTGGATGCCAGGTGCTTTCGGTACTATAGCCAAACCACATCAGCTTACGGAAAATGTCCGTTTTCTGTAGCCAGGCGCGTCCTTTTTGGGTTTCGAGTGGCTTTTCAATCGTTGGAATGTCGCGCAGGGCATCCATGTACGTATCCAGTTCGTAGTTAAGGCAGCACTTTAGCCGCCCGCACTGACCGGATAATTTTGCAGGGTTAAGCGACAGGTTCTGATAACGAGCCGCTGAGGTTGCAATATTCTTGAAGTCAGTGAGCCAGGTTGAGCAGCATAATTCACGCCCACAGGAGCCAATGCCGCCCAGCCGCCCTGCTTCCTGCCGTAAACTAATTTGACGCATCTCGATTCGGGCTTTAAACTCCCCGGCCAGCATCTTTATGAGTTCGCGGAAATCGACGCGCTCTTCAGACGAATAGTAGAATGTTGCCTTTGTATTGTCGGACTGAAACTCCACGTCGGATAGCTTCATATTCAATTTCAGTTCCCGAACAATTTCGCGGGAGCGGTACAGGGCGGGCAAGTCGCGCAGGACAGCCTGTTCATGCCGGTCGAGATCCTTTTGCGTAGCCAGGCGGTAGATCACCTTCGTGTCGTCGTTGATTTTAACGCCCCGCTTCTTAACCTGCAACCGCACCAGTTCGCCCTGCAGCGAGACCGCCCCAAGGTGAAAACCCGATTGCATCTCTACTACTACATAATCGCCCGTTGTCAGATCAAGTTGGTGAACATTACGATAGTACTCTTTCCGACCACCCTTAAACTTTACTTCAACAACGTCGTACCCCTTTCCTGGCATGGCAATGTCGCTTAGCCAGTCGAATGAATTCAATTTATTACAGCCCCCGGTGCTGCATCCACCGCTTGAACAGCCCGCTACAGTTGCAACGGGTGTTGTCCCGTTAGCCGCAGTAGATGCTGTGCGTTGGGTTCCACACCCACCGGTTGCACAGGATTTACATGACATACTTTTATATTGCTAAAGAAGGTTGCCGAGTTATGGAGCGGCTGGTTCTGGTAAGAACTCATTACTTCATAAGCTGTCAACTTTCTAACTTAGTTAATCAGCGTACCGAATCAGGTCAAGCCCAATGTCTTTACGGTACTGCTTTCCGTTGTACTGCACCGTCCGCGCTGCTTCCTGCGATTTACGAACGGCATTCTCCAGCGAGTTAGCTTGGGCCGTTAGGGCCAGCACCCGCCCTCCGTTGGTCAATATATGACCGTTTTGGGCCAGCGTTCCGGCATGGAACGCCATTATATCATCAAGCCGTTCCAGTTCAGAGATGACGTGGCCCTTCTCATAAGCGTCCGGGTAGCCCCCTGCCACGATCACCGTAGTTACGGCAGTCTGGGGCGACACCTGCAACGTAATGTTGTTCAACCCGCCCGAAGCCGTAGCCATC
>JAQBNX010000425.1 GCA_028288385.1 Spirosoma sp. | reverse complement strand
GTATGAAGCCATGAAATTAATCAGTTGATAGACTGATAGATGTTATTGATGGCCTGGTAATGGCACTGCACTTTTGCCTTTGTCAATTGTTACTAGTCAGATTTGCAAACCCGTTTTAAATAGAAATTACCAATTTAATGGCCATCAATCAGTACCGGACGTATCGTCCACACGCTAACAGATGGCTGTTTTATTTGTTAGTTACCTGCGTAGCATTCTAATTTGCAGCGCGTTAATCCGTAAGCGATATACAATGAAAGAAGTAGCGAAATACCTCATAAAAATCAATGCTGAGTTTAAAGACGGACGCATCGTTCCCGAGATTCCGTATGAAGAGGTGATGCGGTTGGTCAACGAGCCGAACATCGTCATTATTAAAACGGGCATTCCCAAAGAACTGCTCGATGGAGCTATCGAAGCCACCCGAGCTTGGTCGGCAGAGACCCCGTTGGCAGAAAGTCCCGATACGTTCCGTAATAACCAGCATAAACACCGGCTGCACATCGCCAAAATTCAGCAGGCTCCGCAGTTGTTTCACGACCATACGTTCGACGATCTGGACAACATTGGCGGGGACTACAAGCAAAGGCTGATGCCTATTTTTGATCCGCTTCGGCAGTTCTGGAACTCACTAACGGGAAATCAGGAAGAGTTTGGCTTTCAGGAAGGAAAGGCATATTTCCACCCGCAGATTACGCATTACCCAATGGGGGGAAGCTTTTTTGGGCGGCACTGGCACCCGCTGCATCCCCAGCAGGTAGGCCAAATTCTAGCCTTGAATCAATATGGGCAGGAATACCATTCTGGCGGAACCGGCTACATTATAAACGATACCATTGTTGAAACAGAAGGTCATCAGGATCGGGGCGATTTGATTTTGTTCCGTTACGATTTGCCGCACTGGGTTAGTCCATCGAGTTTTGCCGACCGCTTTAGCTGGGACGACCCGGCCGGGCGTTGGGTGGCCATCCTGCCCTTTTACAACCCATGGGGCACCCCTGCCGATAAGGATGAGCCGCAGGGCTGGAAAACAAAAATCAAAACGGCTAAGAATGAATCGACGGAAGCAGCCGCTTAAGTTGAAAATTATGGCCGATAGATAACGTCAACAACCCGTAGGTTCCTATCTTTGTTCTTAACCAAGAACCCGGTTTATGCGCAGCTTGTTGAGCGCAAAACCGGGTTCATTTTTCAATCTATGGTCACCGTTAGTGTTCTGATTATCACCTACAATCAACGTAATTTCATTCGCGCGGCCATTGATAGTGCCCTTGCGCAGCAGACCACGTTTCCTATAGAGATTCTGGTTGGCGATGACTTTTCAACGGATGGTACGCGGGAGATTATTCAGGAATACGAGCGCCAGCACCCTGGGTTGGTTATTGGGGTGCTACACCCGCATAATATGGGTAAAAACGGCGGTATCAATTTTCTGGAAACGTTGAAACTGGCCAAAGGAACGTATTATGCCCTGATGGATGGTGACGATTACTGGACGGATTCGCTCAAACTTCAGAAACAGGTTGACCTGCTTGAGGCCCATCCTGATTACTCAATGGCCTTTACCAATGCGCTCATTACGTACGAAGACGGAGCGCCGTCGCACTTGCTCAACGGTCCTGACATGAAACCGTATTACACCGTCGATGATCTGATTGGCGAGAATGAAATCTGGTTTATGGCTACGTCGAGTACGCTCTACCGCAATAGTATCAGGGAATATCCAGCCTGGTTCCGTGAGTCGTCGAGTGGCGATATTCCCAGGCTTATTCTGAAAGCGAAAATGGGCAAGATTGGTTATCTGGCCGACGTAACGACCGTATATCGTAAAAACCGCGCGGGTGCCAGCTACCACGATAACGAACGCGATGAAACGTTTCTTCGTAATCGTATTCAAATGTATAGTGACATTAACCGGGAACTGGACTTTAAGTACGACCGGGTGCTACGTCGTAACATTGCCCGTTACTATCGAATGATGCTGGATGCGAAACAGTATGAGCAGCGTTATTTTGGGCGTCTGGGCCTAGCAGCTAAGTACTTATATTTGGGTCAACCGGGTTGGGACAAAACGAAAGACGTAATCTGGGAATACGTATTGCCCAAGCCGGTCCGAAAAATTTATAGTACCATCCGGCTGTTACCGCATCGTTGATAAGCAGAGGCCAGGCAAGCAAAAATTGATTTAGCCAGTGCCTGTATTTACCCTTCGTTAATTAAGAGAGCACACTCCCCCTTCGACACGTAAACGTTCTGTTGCTGTTTATATAAATTCAGAAGTCATTATAGGTATGAAACTTAGCGTCGTTATACCCGCTTACAACGAGGAAGAGTCATTGCCGCCCACGTTACGAATATTGTATCAGACGTTGGCCAAACACGGTATTCCGCACGAAATCTGCGTTACGAACGACAATTCTAAAGACGGAACATTACGTGTGCTGGAGGAATTGGCGGCCAGGGAAATTCCAACGCTGGTTTACTACACCAATCCGGGTCCCAACGGCTTTGGTTATGCTGTTCGTTATGGATTGGAGCGCTTCTCGGGCGACTGCGTAGCGGTGTTCATGGCCGATTTATCCGACGATCCTGAGGATTTAGTCAGGTTTTATAACAAAATGCAGGAGACTGATGTCGATGCGGTGTTTGGGTCACGCTGGGGCAAGGGTGGTAAAGTAGTCGATTATCCACCCCTCAAGAAATCTATCAACCGCGTTGCCAATTTCATTGTAAAGGTCGTCATGGGCATCAAATACAATGATACCACCAATGCCTTTAAACTGTATAAGCGCGAGACTATAGAGGGTATAAAGCCATTTTTGGCTCCTCATTTTAACTTAACCGTCGAATTGCCGTTGAAAGCCATTGTACGGGGCTATAGTTACGCCATTGTGCCTAATAGCTGGACGAACCGGAAGTACGGTGAGTCTAAACTCAAGGTCAAGGAAATGGGCAGCCGGTATTTTTTTATACTAATGTACTGCCTGATTGAAAAGTATTTTTCACAGGGCGATTTCCGCAAAAAGACGACAACCTCAGTTCCCAAGCCCGTGAGCCGATGAGGGTTATAATTTGACGGTTACCAGCCGACCAGTTCCTTTAATTTTGGTAGCTGATAGAGTGCCAGTGTCTGGGCAACTGCCCATAACGCTGCGCTAATTAGCATATATAGAAGCAACTGACCTCGACTGACGCGAAATGAAACGGCGAGGACCGTACCGCCGATCGGCGTTAGTAGCAGGGGCGTCAGCAAGGCGATACCCGCCATACCAAAACGTTTCCAGATGCGGACAGCCAGCCGCGTACGACTGGTAAATCGCTTTGGTTTTTGGTGACGGTAGCGATCAAGTAATGCCTGAAGAGCCGCTCCTGCATACGTGATGGCCACTACGCTTAGCATCATGCCCAGCGCGGTACAAAAGGCCGTCTCGGCCCAGGTCAGCCCCAGAGCCAGGCCTGATAGCGGCCCACCCACGAACTTGATCATACTGGCGAGAATAACCGAAATGTACCGGGCAAACAGCATGTAATTATCGTTATATATTAAATCAACGTTTAAAGGTAATCGTTGTTTGCTGTTTCTATGCCCCTTATTCCTTCTGCTTACACTGGCCCACCTGCCTATCAGTACAACGGCCACCTGCAAACTATTATTCCCAGCCTGATGCGTACGGTAACGGGCGTAGTCTATGAACGCGAACGGCTGACGCTCTCCGACGATGACTTCGTGGATCTGGACTGGATTGTTCGCGGCAACCGGCAACTGGTCATCTTAACGCATGGCCTGGAGGGCGACAGTAACCGGCAGTATATTCGGGGAACGGCCCGGCTTTTTGCTGAAGCAGGCTACGACGTACTGGCCTGGAACTGCCGCTCATGTAGTGGCGAAATGAACCACGCGTTTCGCCTATACAACCACGGCGAAATTGGTGACATCGATGAAGTAATTCGGCACGCGCTACAATTAAGGTCATACGATGAGGTAGTTCTGGTTGGTTATAGCATGGGTGGCAACATTACGTTAAAATACCTCGGTGTTCAGGGCATTAACTTGCCGAAAGCCATCAAACGGGGCATCGCCATATCGTCGCCAACAGACCTGGAAGCCAGCGCTCTGCTGCTCGACCACCCGTCGAACCGCTTTTACCGCAACCGTTTCATGAAAAAATTGCTTGTCAAAATCAGACAGAAAGCAATGGGCTTTCCAAATCGGCTCGACATGACTAAGCTGCGTCTGGTGCGACGCTGGCGCGATTTTGATGACTTTTTCTCGGCACCGGTTAATAACTACCGCGACGCAGAGGATTTTTATGCACAGGCATCGGCCGTAAATTTTATGGCTGGAATAACCATTCCAACCCTGTTGCTCAACGCCAAGAACGACCCGCTCTTATCGCCTGAGTGCTCACCCGACTGGCTTGCCAAAACACACCCATGCATTTTTCTTGAAACTCCTCGGACGGGAGGACACGTAGGTTTTGCCATTGCCCGTGACCTGCATACCTACGCTGAACGGCGGGCACTGGCTTTTGCGAAAGAACCGTTGATTTAAAGACCTACGTAAGGTCATTACGTCTTATTCGTAGGTAACTAGTTAAAAAATATAGCCTTTGAATGCCACGGGACTATTTTCTCTCGTATCCTTTTTTATACTCCTGGTTTTTATGAAAATCGTTTATACCGACGCCTTTACGCTTAACCCTGGTGACTTAGAATGGACTCCAATTCAATCCCTTGGCGACGTAACGTTGTACGACCGTACTAGTCCCGACGAATTGATCGGGCGCATAAAGGATGCCGAAATGATACTCGTCAATAAAGTAAAAATAACTCGCGAAACCCTCGCTCAGCTGCCTCATCTGCGGTACATCGGCGTAACGGCTACCGGCTATGACGTAATAGACGTAGCGGCCGCCAGTCAGCAGGGCATCGTAGTGACGAACGTAAAAGGGTACAGTACCGATTCGGTGGCTCAACTAACGTTTGCGCTGTTGCTGGAATTAACGCATCGGACAGGACGGCATTCAGACAGCGTACAATCGGGTGAATGGGCCGCGTCGCCGGATTTTAGCTACTGGAAAAGCCCTTTAATCGAACTGGCTGGTAAGACCTTAGGCCTCGTGGGCTATGGTGATATTGGACGTAAAGTGGCCGGCATTGGCCAGGCATTCGGCATGAACGTATTGGTACACCGGCGTAACAGGCAGGCAGAAACCGGAGAGAACATAACGCTGGTCGATCGGGAGACGCTTTTTGAACAAAGTGACGTCGTGTCTCTGCACTGCCCGGCTACGGCAGATACCATCGGGTTTGTAAACCGGGCTCTGCTGAGCCGAATGAAGCCAACGGCTTTGTTATTGAATACCAGCCGCGGAAGCCTGTTAAACGAAGCCGATGTAGCCGAAGCGTTGAATGCCGGTCTAATTGGCGGAGCCGGCTTAGATGTTCTGGCTGTTGAACCACCTGAACACAGTAATCCGTTGACAACGGCCAAGAACTGCATCATTACACCTCATATTGCATGGGCCAGTTTCGAGTCTCGTCAGCGGCTCCTGCATCTGGTGGCCGATAACATGCAGGCCTTTCTGGACGGCTCTCCAATAAACACAGTTAGTTAGTCAACCGCATCAGGCTACGAACCCAAAATACGAATCAGGTCGTCAATCTGGTTAATTACCGTTGCGTTGTCAGGCAGGTCGATGTCCTGTCCAACTACCTGATACCCCGTTAACAACAGGTGCGAGTCGGGAAATGCTTTAAGTAACCGATTCACATAAGGCTGCACTTCGTGGTTTGAGGGAGTGGAGGTGAGCGCAGTGAAGATGTAGTCGGGCC
>JAQBNX010000374.1 GCA_028288385.1 Spirosoma sp. | reverse complement strand
ACTCTCGGCTTCTTCGAGCGTTAGCCCTTCGCGCGCAGTAATTAGGTTGTTGCGGGTCATTATACCGGTAACAGGCTGCGAAAGGTCGTTTTGAAAACGCAGGTCCCGGTTAGTAAGGATACCCACTAACTTGTTGTTATCGTCCACCACCGGAATACCGCCGATTTTAAACTCGCGCATGATCTTAAGCGCATCGGCGAGGGTGGCTGTTTCGAGCAAGGTGATAGGGTCGATGATCATTCCGCTTTCTGAGCGTTTGACCTTGCGGACCTGGTCGGCCTGGGCTTCCAGACTCATGTTTTTATGGATAATGCCAATGCCGCCTTCCTGGGCCATAGCAATGGCCAGCGCCGACTCGGTCACGGTGTCCATAGCGGCCGAGAGTAGCGGGATGTTCAGACGGATGGTACGGGTAAGCTGGGAAACGGTAGTTGTGTCGCGTGGAAGAACTTCCGAATAGGCGGGTAGAAGCAGTACGTCGTCGTAGGTGAGAGCCTCGTAGAGAAACTTGCTGGTATCTAAGCTCATGGCAAATAAACAGGTGAGGTTATTTGCCGGACAAAAGTACGGAAATTTTCTGAACTCCAGAGAGTAAGCCTGGATATATCGAAGGAATGGGTGCCCGTACTACCAGGAATTATTTCTCTATGTTAACAGTGAAACTATATGCCTGGATAAGACATATAGGAATTTTTAGCTGCTCGTTGCAACACGCATGAGTAGTTTATTCTAGCAGGCTGATGAGCTTAATACTAATGACTTTACCATCGTCTCCCACCCTGAACTGGCAGTCACTGAATTTAGGAGCCGACATGACCGGTTTGAAATTGTTGCTGAAGCCGTAAGGTTCCTTAGGAATGCCAAACATACGCTTATCCATTTTGCCATTGCCGTTTTCGTCATGGTACACCGCAATGGCATAGTCGCCCGGTTCGACCGAAAACGTCATCTGGACGCTTTTGCTCACTACGTCCATCCGTCTGCCCTCAACCGGTTTACCCTCCGGAAAGTCTTTCCCTGGTCGGAACAGAGCGACGTGTATCATGCCTTCCAGCACACGAACGTTCTGAATCTCAACCTTAAGATTCGTTTTTCGGAATGAGGCTGAGTGGGTCGGTGTGAACAGGAACAGGCTGATTACTGAAAGCAAATGGAGCATAGCGTGAATGTTTTTATGAAAAACGGAATTATCTTGCAATTATGATAGCCCAGCCGCCCCCTCCGCCAAAACGATGGACCACCAAACCCTTTCCTGATTCAACGGAACAACGGGCGGCCATTGAGTCACTGACGGGCTCGCTTGGCATCAGTCCGTTTCTGGCGGCTTTGCTGGTGCAGCGGGGTGTTCATACGTACGATCAGGCCCGGTCGTTTTTCCGGCCCGAAATAGGTCATCTTCACGATCCTTTCAAGATGAAAGATATGGACCGGGCCATCCGGCGCCTGCAGCGGGCTATGCAGCCTAGTCGTGAGGAAAAAATTCTGATTTATGGTGACTATGACGTCGACGGCACTACCTCCGTGGCGCTGGTCTACGGTTTTCTGAAGAACCACCATGTACATATAGATCACTATATTCCGGACCGATACAAAGAAGGATACGGTATTTCGCAACAGGGCATCCGCTGGGCGGCCGAAAATGGTTTCTCGCTTATCATAGCGCTCGATTGCGGCATTAAATCCGTTGAGCGCGTTGCCGAAGCAAAAGCGCTGGGCATCGACTTCATCATCTGCGATCACCACCGCCCCGGTACTGAACTGCCCGACGCTGCCGCTGTACTTGATCCCAAACGCGATGACTGCCCCTATCCCTACAAAGAACTGAGTGGCTGTGGCGTGGGCTTTAAACTCCTGCACGCCTTTTGCCTCCACAAAAACCTGCCCCTCGACGCCCTATACCCATATCTTGATCTGGTGGCCGTCAGTATTGCGTCGGATATTGTGCCGATCACGGGCGAGAACCGCGTAATGGCGCATTATGGCTTAAAATACCTTAACACGGCACCGCGTACCGGACTGAAAGCGTTGATTAAAATAGCGGGGTTTTCGCAGGAGCTAAACATTACCAACCTGGTGTTTGGCCTGGGACCACGAATTAACGCAGCCGGTAGGATTCAGCACGCCAAAGCGGCTGTTCATTTGTTGCTGGCGGAGTCAGAAGAGGAGGCCGATGCGTTTGCCATGGCCATTAACAAGCATAACAACGACCGCCGGACATTTGACAGCAGCATCACCGAGCAGGCGCTGGCTATGATCCGGGAAAACGAAATGATGACCAACGCCAAGACGACGGTGTTGTTCGACGCCACCTGGCACAAAGGCGTAATCGGGATTGTGGCGTCGCGCTGCATCGAGCATTTTCACCGCCCCACCATTATCCTGACGCAATCACACGACAAAGCGGCCGGGTCGGCACGATCGGTGCCGGGCTTTGATGTTTACGAGGCCATTGAGGAGTGCGCCGACTTGCTGGAACAGTTTGGCGGGCACACGTTTGCAGCGGGTATGACCATGCCGGTAGACAATATCGACGCGTTTCGGAGGAAGTTTGAGGCTGTCGTGTCGCGACGAATCAAAGAGGAGCACCTGACGCCCCTGATCGACATTGACCTGCCGCTGGATTTTAGCGAAATAGACGCCAAACTGGTCAGAATACTGAAGCAGATGGGCCCATTCGGGCCGCACAATCCCCAGCCGGTGTTTATGACGGAGGATGTATACCTGGTCAATGAACCCATCATTATGAAGGAGAAACACCTGAAGATCAACGTGCGTCAGAGCCGGACAGGTCATACAATGACAGCCGTGGGTTTTGGTTTTGCCCATTGTGCCGATCAGTTGCAGGCGGGTAAACCGTTTTCTATTTGCTACCAGATAGAACAGAATTTTTACAACGGCAACGTATCGCTACAGTTGATGCTGAAAGACCTGAAGTGTAATTGAGCCGGTGCACTTCTATTTAACCAATATTCTTTTACTAATTGAACCGTTGGTTGATTTGATCTAAGCAGATTCTCCATAAGGGAGAGCGGGCTATTTAATCGAATGATTCTCAGAACCGAAAATTTAATCAAGAAATACGGGTCACGGCTGGTCAACAACAACGTATCGTATCAGGTAGCGCAGGGAGAAATTGTGGGCTTGCTCGGTCCAAACGGGGCGGGCAAAACAACGTCATTTTATATGGCCGTTGGCCTGGTGAAGCCCAACAGTGGCAAAGTCTTCATTGATGATATTGACGTAACGGACCTGCCCATGTACAAGCGGGCCCGGCTTGGCTTAGGCTATCTGGCGCAGGAAGCCTCCGTATTCCGAGACCTATCGGTAGAGGAAAACGTACTGGCCGTGCTGGAAATGTCGGATCTGCCCAAGAAACAGCAGAAGGAAAAAGTGGAAGAACTGCTCGAGGAGTTCAGCTTAACCCACGTTCGCAAAAGTAAAGGAAAGGTGTTGTCCGGGGGCGAACGCCGACGTACCGAAATTGCCCGTGCGCTGGCGGTGGATCCAAAGTTCATTCTGCTCGACGAGCCCTTCGCAGGCGTCGACCCCATTGCCGTTGAGGATATTCAAAGCATCGTAGCCAAGCTCAAGCACCGCAATATCGGCATCCTCATCACCGACCACAACGTGAACGAAACACTGTCTATCACGGACCGGGCCTATCTCTTGTTTGAAGGTAAAATTCTGAAACAGGGGTCTGCTGAAGAGCTAGCCAATGATGAGCAGGTTCGGCGACTATACCTGGGCCAGCATTTTGAGCTAAAGCGGAAGGTGTAGCTAAGCTAATAAGCTCCTCACCGGTAAGTCAATGCTGTTTTGCCTTTTAAGCAACTATTTTTGGGGATAAATGACTAATAAACAACTTATTTGAATCAGATGGGGTTGATTAGAAAAGGCCCGGTCTATGGCAGCTACAATCAGGTCATTTGATGACAATAGGGCATCCACTCCCGCATTAAAATAAGGCTGCTTCTCAGCCTGATACGCCCTCGGGAATAAACACACAATATGGAAACGTATAGTAAGAAGGAAAAAGAAAAACAAAGGCAAAAAAAGAGAACCGACAAGCAGGAAAAAAAAGAAGACCGGAAAGCCAACGCCCAGAAGGGGCAGCCACTCGACCAGATGATGGCGTATGTTGACGAGAACGGTAATATTACGTCTACTCCACCCGATCCCCGGCGGAAGAGACAAATAACCGAGGAAGATATTCAGATTGGCGTCCCAAAACAGACAGATGGCCCCGTGCAGGAGGTAGTTCGTCAGGGCGTAGTAACTTTCTTCAATACGTCTAAGGGCTACGGCTTTATCAAAGACCTGCAAACGCAGGAGAGTATTTTTGTGCATATAAATGCCCTGATTGACCCAATCAACGAGCAGGATAAGGTGAGTTTTTCGACCACCATGACTCCTAAAGGGCCAAACGCTATTGACGTAAAGAAAACAGCGTAAGGTAGCTGGGCGTTAGACCGCCCATTTATACTGTTTTCAGGTCTTCTTTTTCACCAGAAAGTCAGATTAATGCCCCAAGCCATGCGGCTTATGGGGCTTCTGCTTTTTCATCCCATTATCATTAATTATGAGCAAGCCCGTTTACACCTCTATTCCTCCTACTACCGACTACGCTTATTGGATGCTTAAATTTACGGATGGCAAAACCAGTATTTTCGTGCCACGCGATAAGGACCTCGACCGGCAGTTGAAAGTTAAGTTTCAGGCGGAAGTTGCCGGCCGAACCTCTGTTCGGCGGAAGAAAGACAACCGGTAAAAGGTTGAGAATAGAATTCTCTGAGCACCTATTAACCAAGTACCTCCCGAAGCACCGGCAGTGATTTCACTTCGCCGATGGAGTCGAGGTGGATTTGATAATAAGCAACCAGAGCGTCCAGAATATCGTTGCGCGAGGCACGGGCCAGCCTAATAGGCGAACCCAGTGGCTGGCGCAGCATGGCGTTTAGCGCCGTTTCCATTTCGTCGTCGGGCAGAAAGGGATATGAATTTTCGCGTAGCTGGCTCTCAAACTCACGGGAGCTCTCGGGGCCAAAGCCCAGAAAAAACGACAGCTTCAGGAGAAAAGCGAGGTGGAAGTTCTCGTAGTTAATCGATGCATCTTCCAGAAATAACACGGAATCGACCAGGAATCGGAACAGGGGCGGGCTGCCGGCTTCTTCTTTAAGTACTTTGTTGAGCATCTCCGTCACGAATATGGCAATGGTCGATTTGGATACGTCAAAGGGCAGGCTCTGAAACGGGTGGCTCGTTTTTACTTCTGACATCCGGTGCAGATCGCGGTCATTCTTGTAATAAACAACCATGTCGAGTAGCGTTAACGGCTGAAACAGGGCAATGCGGTTGTTCTTGCTGCGGGCTGTTCGGACGCTGTTGACGATGTAGCTCTGCAACCCAAACTCCTCGGTATAAACTCGGGCAATAATAGAGGTTTCTCGGTATCGGATGTAGCTAAGGGCAATACCCCGGGTTTTTTGCAGCATTTAGTCGTTAGTCATGAACAGACTAATTTAAGGGTTTTTGCGTAAAGAAGCGAACTCTCGGTTTCAAGTCCTGTCAGGCCCGGAACCGTCTTTATAAAAATAAAGACGCTGTGAATACTTTGCCATGTGTAAACAAGTGACCGACTGCTACGTCTTCTGCCATTACCCGCATATCCAGCTCGTCAATGATCAAGAAAGGACAAATGCTGCGTTGAACTGGTGGTAGTTTGATGAATCGGTTCGTTTATCACGCAATATGTTCGTTGATGAAGTGCTGGCTGAACGTTTTTATTTCGTCACGCACACGTCGGTATAAAGTTACTATTTCGTTGGGGGTTCCGGTTGCTTTGGATGGGTCGGTGAAGTTGTGGTGCGTCCGATGAGTCTGCCCGATCCAGACCGGGCAGCGCTCACTGGCACTATCGCAAACGGTAATGACGTAGTCAACAGATAAACGGGCGTATTCATCGACTAAGTTGGACGTGTGGTGGCTGATGTCGATGCCATCCTCGGCCATTACCAGAACGGCTTTTGGGTTCAGGCCGTGGGTTTCGACACCCGCGCTGTAAACCTCGGCGCGGTCCCGGGCAAACTGTTGTAGGTAGCCGTGCGCCATTTGACTCCGAGTCGAATTGCCCGTACAGAGTACTAGTACTCGTTTCATAGATAAGGAATAGTCTCTATACCCACTACGTCGCTACGTCTTTTATGTAAAAAAAGCACGCCAGATATAATCGCGACTGCCCCAACAAGGCCTGGATCAGGGCGAATCATAGTAGATGGTTCGCATCGGTTTACGAACAGCAATCCGGACCGCAGCACGAAGCGCCAGGCTGAGCAACGGCTAGTTGGGCTAGGACAGGTGTTGCGTTTTGAATGGCTGATGGTTTCTGGGCGAACACCGTAATACTGAAAATGCCCTGCCCATCCTGCCGATACGCCTGAATGTCATTTTCCGTCAGATAAGTAAGCAATAGTTCCTGGGGTAAGCTGATGACTTTTCGTTGCTGAACCTGCACGTTTATGAAGCCCACTTCGGCCACGATGCGTAAATAATCTGCTTGCTGGATGGCACCCGATACACACCCGGCGTAAAGTTCGGCGTCGCGCTGCAAACCATTAGGTAACTCACCAACCAGGACAATATCCGAGATACTGAAATGGCCACCTGGCTTTAAAATGCGGTACGTTTCGGCAAAAGCTTTTGCTTTGTCCGGCACCAGGTTCATGACGCAGTTGCTCACCACTACGTCGGCAAGGTTATTGGGCAGGGGCATGTCTTCAATATCGCCATAAACGAATTCTACATTGGTATAGCCAAGCGTTTTAGCGTTTTTACGGGCACGGTCAATCATAGGAGCCGTCATGTCGAGGCCGATCACACGGCCTTTTTCGCCCGTTCCGGCGCGGGCTACAAAGCAGTCGTTGCCTGCACCTGAGCCCAGATCAATGACTACGTCACCCGGTTTGATCTGGGCAAATTGTGTTGGCAATCCACAGCCCAACCCCAAGTCGGCATCGGCTGCGTAACCATTGATGGCCGTGTATTCGTCGTTCATCAGGATGCTGTACGACGTGTCTGTGTTTGCTGGCCCGCAGCAGCTAGATGGTCCACAACCGCAGGCAACGCCTTGTGCATCATCGGTTAGCGCTATTTCGCCGTATTTCTGGCGAACGATTTCTTTGAGTTCTTCGGCGGTGTTCATGCGTTTATTGGTTTATTGTAATAATACGATTAACTCTGGTAAAAAAATTAGCAGCAGTTGGCCGATGTCAGGAACGTATCGAACACCTGTCCAAATAGCGTCCGGGCTTCGTTCCAAACAGGTTCGTTAATGCAGTAACAAACGCGGGGAGGGGCAATGTCGCCTTTGATGATACCAATGCGCTTCAGTTCTTTCAGGTGCTGAGAAACGGTTGCCTGGGCTAGGGGTAACTCATCGACCAGATCGCCACAGACGCAGGCTTTGCGGTCGGCTAACAGTTGCAGAATAGCCACCCGCGCCGGATGCGCGAAAGCTTTGGCCAGGTCGGCCACCCGGTTTTGGTGGTCAGTAAATGGTTCTGTTTTGGTAATTCCCATATCAATCGCAATATTACGATAGTATTGTTGATTAAAACAAGTGTATTATTGAAAAAAATTGAACCTGCGCATGAAACTCTTTAAAACCCGCTCCGGCATTGTCGTTGAACATCAGCATCAATGCTACCTTGCCCTGTCGGACGATTGGGATACGTTAGTTAATCGGGATGATTTATACCCTTTTCTGTCACAGCGGCTGGCAGAGGCAACACCTTCCGATCAGTACCGGGGTCTAACCGAAAACCAATTGCAGGCACCCATCGGGAAACAGGAAGTGTGGGCGTCGGGCGTAACGTATCTGCGCAGTCGCAATGCCCGCATGGAAGAATCGAAGAAGTCGGGGGGCGACAATTTCTATGACCGCGTGTACGACGCTGAGCGCCCTGAACTGTTTTTCAAAGCCACTGCCGAACGCGTTGTAGGTCCGGGCGATGCGGTTCGTATTCGGAAAGACTCCACCTGGAACGTACCAGAGCCGGAGTTGACCTTGTTTATTACATCGGCGGGAAAAATCGTGGGCTATACGTGCGGTAACGACATGAGTTCGCGAAGCATCGAAGGGGAAAACCCACTTTATCTGCCCCAGGCCAAAAGCTACGATGGCAGCGCAGCCCTCGGTCCCTGCCTCTACGTACCAGAAGCGCCCATAACGCCCGACACAAAAATCCAGCTCGACATCATCCGCGATGACCAGGCCGTTTTCACTGGCAGCATCGCCATTGACCAGATGAAACGGCAGCACACCGAACTCGTGTCTTTCCTGTTCCGCGAATGCTCTTTTGCCAACGGCTGCTATCTGATGACCGGCACCGGCATTGTCCCACCCGACGATTTCACCCTCCGCGTTGGCGACGAAATCCGGATAACGATTGACAGCATTGGAACCCTGACGAACGTAGTGGCTATGTAACGACCCGAATTCCCGTTTTGACCAACTCCACCTTGGTTCGTAGCGCATCCAGCGAACTGTCCATAACCGTTACGTGTCCCATCTTACGGAATGGTTTTGTAATGGCTTTGCCGTAGAAAAAAGGGAATACGCCCGTCATAGCGAGCAGGTTTTCCAGTCCCTCATATCTGGCCGGGCCGGTGTGGTTGTCTTCGCCAAGAAGATTGACCATGGCCGCTGGCTGGTAGGCCGTTGTATTGCCCAATGGGTAGTTAAGAATGGCCCGCCAGTGCTGCTCGAACTGCGACGTTACGTTGGCCCGCATGGTATGATGACCACTGTTATGCGGCCGCGGGGCTACTTCGTTAATCAGCACATTACCGG
>JAQBNX010000363.1 GCA_028288385.1 Spirosoma sp. | reverse complement strand
GGAACAAACATCGGCGACAACATTGAACCCTCGCTGCGGGCGGCTTACCCGGCTGGTGACAAGCGACTGCCGTTAACCGTTCAGATTCCCGTGCCGAGCAGTGTTAACGTGGTCCCGAGGAAATTTTACGACGAACTGTCATCGACGAGCGATGTGGGAAATGATTTTCCGGTGCTGCGTTTTGCCGATGTCTTGCTGCTCTATGCCGAAGCGTTAAATGAAGTGGGCTATCAGGCCGAAGGCGAAGCGTTTAAGGCTCTAAATGCGGTGCGGACACGGGCAGGCGTAGCTACCTATACCAGTACGCAGTTACCTACGAAGGAAGCATTCCGGACGGCGGTTATTAATGAACGGCGGCTGGAACTGGCCCTGGAAAACGACCGCTGGTTTGACCTGATTCGCACCGGAACGGCCGTAGAAGCGCTAAAAGCAACTGGCATTACCATGCCTGCCTACCGGGTCGTTTATCCGATTCCACAGTCAGAAATCGATACGTATAACAATAAAACTGGCTTTCCCCAAAATCAGGGGTATTAGAGGCAATTAGGAAAGTCAACCTCCCAAACAGGCCTTTTGGTGAACGAAAGACCGGTTTGGGAGGTTGACTTTCCTATAATGCGCTTGTTCGGTTACGAAAGAAGATCTACTACAACGTATTGACAATGATGCCTGTTGCTTCTGTTTACCTCGATAATGCCGCCACCACCCGGCTCGACCCCGAAGTGCTCGACGCCATGATGCCGCTGCTGACCGAGCAGTTTGGCAACCCTTCGTCTATTCATAGCCACGGCCGCGCCGTACGGACGGCCATCGAGAAGGCCCGCAAAACGGTTGCATCATTGCTCAACACGTCGCCAGCCGAGATATTTTTTACGTCGGGCGGTACGGAGGCCGACAATACAGCCATCCGGAGCAGCATTGAAACCTACGAAATTGCCCACGCCATTACCTCGCCACTGGAACACCATGCGGTGCTGCACACGCTCGAACACCTGGCGAAGCAGGGAACGGTACGTCTGAGCCTGGTTAACGTTGATGAGCAGGGTCACATCGATTTTGAGCATCTGGAAAAGTTACTACGTAGCTATCCCCGGTCGTTTGTGTCGCTGATGCATGGCAATAACGAGATTGGAAACCTGCTGGACATGAATCGGGTAGGGGAGTTGTGCCGACAGTACGATGCCCTATTTCATTCGGATACGGTACAGACGATGGGTCATTTTAAGCACGATCTGCAAGGCCTGCCGGTCGATTTTATCGTGGGTGCGGCCCATAAATTCCACGGTCCCAAAGGGGTTGGTTTTCTCTACGTTAATGCGGAGCGGTCCGGTATTCACCCGTTTATATACGGTGGGTCGCAGGAGCGAAACCGGCGGGGCGGCACCGAAAACGTATCGGGCATTGTGGGCCTGGCCAAGGCGCTGGAAATTGCTTACCGCGATATGGACGCCCACCGGCAGTACATTACGAGCCTGAAACGCCGGATGATAGACCAGTTACGTGAAAAGATGCCCGACCGCGCCGGCGGACCGGTCCAGTTCAATGGTGATTCGGCCGATGTTGAAAATAGCCTGTATACGGTGCTGAACGTTAGCCTGCCCGCGTCGGAACTGAATGATATGCTGCTTTTTAGCTTGGATATCGCCCGGATTTCAGCATCGGGTGGGTCGGCCTGTTCGAGCGGCTCCAATGTGGGTTCGCACGTATTGTCGGCCCTGCCGGGGCTGGACCAGGACCGGGGTTACGTTCGTTTTTCGTTTGGCAAGTACAACACGACCGAAGAAATTGACTATGCGGTAAACACGCTGGTGGGGCTGTATCAGAAAGAGGGCAGCCTGAAAAGCCCTGTATGATTAGGGCTTATAACGGCAGATAAATGCTAAAAGTGGCTCCTTCGCCCAGCCGTCCTTCGGCCCTGATAGCGCCCGAGTGGTTCTGGACTACTTTTTTGGCGATGGCCAATCCAATACCCGTGCCGGGATAGGCGCCTTTGCCGTGTAATCGCTGAAACGTACCGAAGATACGCTCACCCTGAACGGGGTCGAAACCAATTCCGTTATCGCTCACCTGAATGAGGCCATACGTTTCATGGTTAGTCAGCAACTCAAGATCCCTAGGCAACTCCTGTCGGTTAATAATGCGGCTACCAATTTGAATGTGTGGACAGACGCCGGTTTTGGTAAATTTTAGCGCGTTGGTCAACAGGTTCTGGAACAGTTGCGCCAGTTGAGTTGCATCGCCCGGAATGGTAAACAGGTCATCGACTTCTACTATGGCCTCTTTATCCTGAATGGCCATGTCCAGGTCTGCTAGCACTTCCCTCACTACCTGGCTCAATGCCTGCGGTTGTAGCGGTTGGGTTTGCAGGCTCAGGCGCGAGTAGGCCAGAAGATCTTTAATGAGCGACGACATGCGCAGCGAGGCCGTTTCCATGCGTTCGACGAAGTCAAGCCCTTCTTCACCCAGCAATGGCGCATACTGATTTTTTAGAATACCCCCGTAAGACGTAATCTTGCGCAGCGGTTCCTGCAAATCGTGGGAAGCGACGTAGGCAAACTCCTGCAAATTTGCGTTCGAACGCCTAAGTGCTTCCACCAGTTTTTGCTGACGCTCCTCTAACGCTTTGGTTTCGGTAATGTTCGTAAACGACACGACCAGATTGTTGGCGTTGATTCGGTTAGAGGTAAAGTCGTACCAGCCTTCCATTCGATCGCAGTAGAGCTTTAACTGCTTACGAATTGGATTGCCGGTTGTTAAGGCGTAAACGTTCTGGGGAAAAGACCCTTCTGCCTTTGAGCTTGGAAATAAGGTTAAGAGTGTATTTCCCAGAAGCTGGTCCAGTGGCACTCCGTTAATTTTTGATGCTGACTCGTTGGCAAGCAGGTAGCGAAAGTCGATAACCTGATCCTGCTCATCCCGGATGGCCTCCAGCAGAATAATACCATTTAGCGATGCGTCTAAAACGCCTTTCAGTTGTTGGGCATACTTTTCGGCCTTTTCCGCAGCTTTCCGGGATTCAGAAATATCGACGTAGGTTACCACTAAGCCGTCGCCCATCTGCTGGGCGGATATTTTCATCCACTCCCGGATGTGTTTGTACTCGTAATAAAATTCGGTCGCCATTGGCTGGCCCGTCTCAACCACTTTCACATATTCATCGAAGAGGCCCTGCTGACGACTGAAGGGATACAAGGTCAGCAGGTTTGAGCCCGTTCCATCGTATCCAACCGTTCGAATCATATTTTGCCGGCCAGCCTCATTACTACGCGCAATCCGGAAGTCAATGACCTGGCCGGCATCGTCCCGAACTGGTTCGGCCAAGTAAATAAAGCTGTCTGAGTTATTGAGAATCGCTTCCAGCATTTGCGACTGGGTGTCGACCTGCTGGTGGCTTAGCTTATGACTCGTAATATCCTTTGAGATCGAGACAAACCCGTCGAGTACTTTACTGGACGATACGTCGAACCAGCGCGTACCCGTATCCTGCCCCGCCAACACGCGCTCGGCCCGCATAGGAATACCCGTTTGTACCAGCGTTACGTAGTCGTCGAATAACGCAGCTGTAGTCGGATGGAGTTCCCGTAAGGATCTGGTTAAAAAGTCTTCTTTCGTTAAACCGCTAAGCTGATAAAGAGCCTCGCTGAATAACAGCCCTTTAAAATCGGTGATACGACCCGATTCATCGCGAATGGCCTGATACACAGAAATATAATCCTGGGTACTCTGCATGATTGCCTCCAGCAGGGCTGCCTGTTGCTCTACCTGCTGCTTCGCCTGGTAGGTTTCTGTGGTGCGGTTAAAAGTGAGCAGAAGCTGATTGCCAAACCGGGACGCTGCAACATCAAAAGCGGTGTTTATTCCCTGGTAGTATTTTTCGCCCTGAAAAGGCAGACCGGTTTCAATCACGGCCACATACTGTTCAAATAGACCATCCTTTTTCGTCTCCGGATTCCATTCAGAAAGCAGTTTGCCAATGGGAATGCCATTGTCATACCACGTCGATAACTGGCTGTCGCGGTCATACAGGGCCGCCAGGCGAAAGTCGGTCAGTTGTTTGGACGAATTGTGGATGGGGTGCAGCAACGCAACCGCCAGGTGCTTCGTCGCCAGTAAATGTTTGCCAATTGCTTCCTCAAGCGATTGCGTTGACTCGCTATTCTCCAGCCGGATAGCCAGCCAATCGCCCAGCAGCGTAATTTCGTAAACCAGTTGTTTGCCAGTTTGAGACAGGCAACCCGTAGTGCTGTTACCGCTTTGGTACGTATGCAGCAGACTGGCAGTCAAGGATTCGGCAGACAGTAACCCGGTCAGCGGTAGGCCCGGTGGAGGGCTTTCGCTAAGTCCAAGCAGGCATACCGCCGAATTGTTCATGAACTCCAGCTGAAAGACGCCTGTATCATCGACTCCGCTCGCGAAACGACCTAAAACGGTTGCATCCGATGCGTTTCGAAACAGTTGTTCAATGGATGATATAGAAATAGCCATTCGCTTTCCACAGAGATACTTTCACCGGTATACGCCTGATGTAAACCAGACGCTTTTAGTCAATAAATTATACTGTAAGACCCTTACAGAGAGGTTGGTAAAATTATATGAAATTGAGCGCCTTTTCCTACTTCTCCTTCAGCCCAAATGTCCCCCTGGTGGTTAAAAACAATACGCTGACATAATGAAAGACCAATACCGGTGCCTTCATATTGCTGTTGGGAATGAAGGCGCTGAAAGAGTCCGAAGATTTTTTCTCCGAAGGCAGGATTGAAACCGATACCATTATCAGAGACTGTTATTTCACAATGAGGCAGCCGCGGATCAATCTTCTCGTACCGCTTCAACTCCTGATCCGTTAACTCCCGGGAGGAGATGGTTATCACCGGCGGAACGCCTTCCCGGCTGAACTTGAGTGAATTAGCAATAAGGTTATAAAAAAGCTGGTTGATCTGGAGCGGGATGCCGACAATATGTCCTAAGTCATGGCAATCGACCCGGCCTTTTTTCTGGTTGAGCAGCAGCTCAAGGTCGTTCAGCACGGCGCCAACAATCTCATTCAGGTTGACCGGTTCGACTGCCTGAGATTCGTGACTGATACGGGAAAAGTCCAGGATATTTTTGATCAGGACCGACATCCGGACAGCTGAACGCTCAATTTTGGACAGATAATTACGGCTTTCAGCATTAAGGGATTGGGCGTGCCACTCGGAAAGCAGACCCGAATACAACTGAATTTTGCGCAGAGGTTCCTGTAAATCGTGCGACGCTACGTAGGCATAGCGTTCGAGTTCCTGATTCGATCGTTTGAGTTGCAGGTTGATTTTCCGGAGTTCTTCCGTCCGTAGCTCCACTTGTTGCTCAAGTGCCTGCTCTGTCATTCGCTGCGCCGTAATGTCCTGCGATGTACCCCGAATGAGGTAAGGAATACCATGCTCATTGAACAGCACTCTGGCCTGGGTGCGCATGATCCGTTCCTGCTTCGTTTGCTGATTAATAACAGTGTATTCCAAGTCCATGCGGCCTCCTGATTCGGATTGCGAAGCAGCCTGTACAGCCCGTTCGACATACTGCCGGTCTTTTTCGTGCATGCAGCGCGAAATGATTTCGGGCGTAATAACATCCGTTACCCCCAGCCAGTCGTTTACCCGCTCTGAATAGGCCATCTCCCCGGTTACTAAGTTGTTAGTCCAGGGGGCTAGCTCAGCGAGGTTAATTGCTTCGCGCAGGCTTTCCTGCGTTTCTTTCAACTGCTGTTTGGCTTTTACCTGATACGTAATGTCAACCGCCATATTCAGGATGGCATATACCTGGCCGGCCGCATCGCGGAGGGGTTCATAGGTAAAGTTGAAGTAAAAGGTCTGCAGTTTGCCATCAACGACTAATTCCGTTTTGTCTTCCGTTCCGTGGTACGCAACGCCTGTTGTATAAACATCGGCCAGTAACTGGTGGAAAGGCTGCCCCTCCAGTTCGGGCAGTGCATCGCGCAGCGTTTTTCCAATGACCGAAGCCTCTTTTCCCCATAATCTCAGCATGGCATCATTGGCCAGTTCAATGTGCATGCCGGGGCCGGTGTAGACGGCCGTAGCCATGGGGGCATCACGAATAAGGTTTCGAAACCGTTTTTCGCTTTGTTCCAGTTCTTTTTTAGCCTGCACCTGCTGGGTAACTTCCGTAGCCACCATCATAATGCCCTCAACGGCACCATCATTTTCCCGGATGGGTGCATAAACGAAATTGAAATAACACGTTTCCAGCCGCCCGCAACGGTTTAACCGGGCCGGCACATCGTAGCCATTATAAGAAACACCGGATTGATAAACTCCATTAAGCAAATCAACGAACGACTGCCCCTCAATCTCGGGCAAAGCCGCCAGCAACGGCTTGCCAATAATCTCGGGACCCTTACCCCAGAGCCTTAGAATTGACTCGTTTGCCGATTCAATAACCAGTTTTTCACCCCTGAGCACACCAATGGCTACAGGTGCCTGCATAATCATATTGCGGAATCTTGCTTCGCTCGCGATCAATGCCTGTTTGGCGGCCAGTTCCGGGCGCATATCCCGCATGACAGCACCAACGGCAATAGGCTGCCCACTATGGGGGTCGTCGATGCGGATGGTATTATTAAAGACCGGAAAGATTTCGCCCGTTTTCAAATGCCTTACCAGCATCTCGCCCGACCAGCGACCGGTGTTCATGACAGATGGCAGCACTTCCTGTTCAACCTGAACGAAATGCTCGGGAGCATGAAGCTGGGAAATGGGTACGTCCCGGACATGCTGCTCATTATCGAATCCCAGCAACTCCATCCCGGCCCGGTTCAAATACGAGTTTGTGCCATCCAGTTCCAGTACAGACATCAGTTCAACGCAGTTTTCGACCAGCGCCAGCAATTTGCGCTGCGCTTCCTGAGCCGCCAGTTCGGTTCTTAGGTCGCGCATGGCAAAGCCCCTTCCGATGGGTTTGCCGGTATAAGGATCATCAATCCGGATGCCATTGGCATAACAGGGGATGATTTCTCCCGTCTTAGCGTGTTTGAGCGATACCCGGCCCGACCAGGAACCCCGGCTTAACAGAGTCGGAATGACTACGTCACGAATCTGGCTATACTGCTCGGGTGGATAAAAGTCGGCTACGGTTCTGCCTGCTTTAACATCGGCTTCTGTCAGCCCGACCAGTTCCCTGCCGGCTTTGTTTATGTACAGCAGCCGACCGTCTAAATCGGCTATGGCTTTAAAATTCAGGCTGTTGCTGACAAGCGCCAGCATTTTCTGTTGCTCATCGCGCAGGGCTTTGTCCGGAGTTATGTCCTGAATAATCGAAAACAGGCTTTCGGGCTGGTCATGTTCATCGTAAATCACGGTTGTGTGAAGACTGATCCATACCACCTCGCCATCTTTTCGAATACATCGTACCTGCGTAATGAGCGAGCGCAAGCCATTGGTTAACAGTTCCTGCCGCTGGGATTGGTAACGTAGCAGATCATCCGGATGCAGTATCTGAACGTAAGTATTCTTCTCCAGATCGCTAGGGTGGTAGCCTATCAACTGGTAAAATGCTTTGTTAATCTGAACAAACCTGCCAGCGATATCTGTGATCACGATGCCAACCGAAGCGTTGTCGAAGGCTGCGGGACCGTGTTTCTTAACGTTTCGAACAACTTCTTCCTGACCCCACTCACCGGTTATATCTTCCACGGTTCCAGCCAGACGTAACAGGGTGCCATCTTCATTAAAAGCAGCCTTACCCCGGCATCGGAGCCAGCGTTGTTGCCCATCTTCGGCGCCTGTCACCCGGTATTCACCGTCAAAACGTCCATTGTCGAGCGGCTGTAACACCTGCTTTATGGCCTTATTCAGCAAGTCCTGGTCAGCCGGATGAACCAGTTTAGCCAGTTCAGTACCCGCTATCTGCTCACCGGTAGAATAGCCGAAGTAAGTGCGGCAGCGGTCATTCCACCTAACTAAACTCGTTTTGGCATCGAATAGCCAGGTTCCTAACGCTGCCGAATCGAGGGCTATTTGCCAGTCCTCGTTGTTTTTCAATTGGCTCTGTTGCGGTGGGGTACGTTCTGACACATCGATCATATAGCCGGCCATCCGCACAACTTTCCCGTTGTCTATGATGGGATAGCCCCGGTCATAGACCCGGTCGTACGAGCCATTCTGCCGCCGTAACCGGTACTCATCCGCCCACTCATTCCCGCTAGCAACCGCATCCTGAAGATGTTCAATAACCGTTTGCTGATCGTCGGGATGAATCGTATTATACCAGAACTCGACGGTCGATTCGAGTTCGTTAGGGTGGTAGTCAAACAAGGAACAGAATCGCTCACTGCGCCAAATCTGATTAGTCAATAGGTTCCACTCCCAAAAGCTATCCCGGGTTTCGTTGGGCATGATCTGAAATCGATCACCCGGCGAGGCCGTATCTTCTTTGGAAGGGTTATTGTCGCCGGTCATGCTGAGTTTATTTTCGACTTACCTAGTTAAAAAAGCGAAGCTACTGGATTGTAGTCACTCCTACTAAAAGTGTTGGGTTGCCAGAAGATCGAATATTACTCTATACGAACGTAATGCCCTGCTTATAAAACTCAAGCGTTTAATCAATAGCATACTACGTTAAGCGCAGGGCATACCAAAATTAACTAAAAGGAACTCTTATGATATAGATAGGAAGAAGCTTTCAGCGTCTGCTTACTGTAGTCTATCGTAAAGCGAACCCACATCAAAAAAGCCCGGAGTTTTCACTCCGGGCTTTTTTGATGTGGGTAATATAAAGTTACTTAACTTCTACCAAACTGGGCTGCATCCACCGCTGCGCTACGTTCAGCGTGTAATCGACGAAGTTGCGCACCGTTCGCTGATATACCTCGTGGCCAATAAACTGGCCATTTTCGTCCAGGTTTTTATCAGTCTCGTGCGATTCATATAATTTGGGCGAGACGATGGAGTAGCTGTTCGTGAAACTGATGATTTTATTGGTAACGGTCGTCATGTCCAGCGCTGGCTGACGCCCACCGCGCCCGTTTGAGACACCAGCCATGGCAAAGACTTTGTTCTCAAACAGATGTTTGAAGGCTGGTCCACCAAGTTGATGAATGGTATTGGCTGCCTGGGGAGGAACTGTCCAGTTGTACTCGGGCAGGGCAAAAATTACCAGATCAGCCGCTTCCCAGACGCTGGTCAATTCCTGCTGAAAGGGGGTAAGATTATCTTTTTTTACCGAGCCCTGTCCCACAAAAGGAATATCGTAGTCCTCAAAAGTTACAATAGAAACATCATGCTGACCGCTTTCCGCCAATATGTGTTTCAGGTAATTAACGAATCGAAGCGAGTTGCTGTTGATTCGTGATGACGTAGAAAGTAAGGCAATATTCATACAAGTTGGCCGATTCAATGTAGCCTCAAAACCAATGCGTAAAGGGTTTAGTTTCGTGGAAAATAGGATGAACTAGAGGGCAACTTTTGTGGAACCGAAGTGGTCTTTTCATCCATAAACTATACTACCCCAGGTATAGGCTCATGAAATCGTTGGTTTTCCTGCTGTTGTGTACAGGATACGTATACGCCCAGCCATCCGCAAGAAGTGTTCGGCGGGATTCCGTGTTAAAAACTTTTATCCCTGGTCGGATACCCACCGTTCGGCCTGGAAATTCATTTTACCGCAACAAACGGGATCCTGCGCATGTCTTGCGGGCTACACTGGATAACATGCCCATACGTGTCCCCGATACGTCTATAAACTATACCATATTACCATCCGACCAGCAACGCTCAGGCGAACCACCCATGCGATATCTAAAACCCAGACCACCCGCCAGGCCAGACAAGCGCTGGTGGGAGGGTTTTAATGAGGGATATTTGCCCATCCCACTAACTGAAAATTAACTCAATCCCTGCGCCAGATCAGCAATCAGATCCTCGGCATGTTCCAGCCCAATGGATATGCGCAACAGGTTTTGGGGTGTTTGTGAGTTTGGCCCTTCCAAACCTGCCCGGTGCTCAATCAGGCTTTCGACGCCCCCTAAACTCGTAGCCCTAGTGAAGAGCTTTAGCTTGCCAATAAATCGCAATGCCTCGGCTATCCCCCCCTTCACCTGCACCGACAACATAGCACCGGGTCCGTTCATTTGCTGCTGAATCAGGGCGCGGTTGGGGTGGTTGGCCAGCCCTGGGTAATGTACGGTCTCAACGGCAGGGTGACCGTCCAGAAAATCGGCCACTATCTGTGCCGTAGCCATCTGCGCCCGCATCCGCACACCAAGCGTCTTAATACCCCGGTTCGTCAGCCAGCAATCGAATGGCGACGGTACCGCCCCAGAAAGTCCCTGTAAGGTCCGGACGCGCTGCGCAAATGCATCGTTACGTCTGAAAATCAGGGCACCGCCCAGGACGTCGCTGTGACCACTCATGTACTTAGTGGTTGAGTGCATCACCACGTCGCAATTGAGGTCGAGGGGGCGCTGGAGCACGGGCGTGGCCCACGTATTGTCGCAAACGCAGATGGC
>JAQBNX010000840.1 GCA_028288385.1 Spirosoma sp. | reverse complement strand
AACAACTCTAATACAGTCTGGTCCCGATGTAACATCCGCCAAACCCGCTAAGCGGCCAGTTACGTCATCGGCTACGCAGAACGCAGCCATTGATCAAACAGATCCGGCTAGTGGTCGGCCTGCACAGGCAACATCGGTGCCGGCGGGTGGTTCGGCCAACTCATTGCCAAATGGGCCTACAGAATATGTTTCGCAACGTTCAGGGGCTAGGGGCGAGTCTGCTCCTGTAAACAGGGCGGCCCCATCCGGACCCAGTGATGGGGGTTACCGGCCGGCGTTTACGGGTGATTTTGCCACCAATCGCAACGGCTGGAAAGCTGGCAACAAAGGCGGCTATAATTACCAGATCGGGATGGGCAAATACAATATTCGTAAGCGTAGTGGAAACACCAATCAGGTAGCGTTCAGCTACGTGCCCCTTCCAAGCTACATCAATCTTAACATTGCTGAAACATTCACCATTAAACTTGACGTAGTAGCCGACTCCAGCCGGATTCCAGCGGGGGGACTCCTGTTCGGGGTGGCCGATTCGCTGAATTATTGTGCTTTTTCGTTGAACAACAAGGGTGAGATTTCAATTATCCGGGTAGCCAACGGACAAACCTTCAGCGATTATATGACAGGCGATTATTTTAGGCCAGGGGTTCCGGTCGATGTAAACCGCAACCGACTCATGATCCGACGCAAGGGTGAAGCCCTCCACTTTTACGTTAACGACCGTGAAGTTCGCAGCAGTCCCTATCCTTTCAGGATGCTTCCCGGCAATGGCATAGGCATGACTACAACGGGCTATTGGACATCTTTCCAAAAACTAACCGTAACGCTGGGACAGTAGAAAATAATTGATGTAGTCTTCGTTATCCGTTTAAAGCTGACCGGGTACGCTTGACAGACAGCCCATTGCGTTACCGTTACCGTTACTAACCGCTCATTTTCAAACTTATAATCGAACCGTTAAATCACAAAATCATGGCAAAAAGTCAGGACGCTAAGAAAAGCACGAAGAAAGAGCCACTGAAAACCCCGAAGGAAAAAAAAGAGGAGAAACGCGAAAAAAAGGCAAAAAAGGACTAACCACTTACGCTCTTCGGCCTGTTTCGCTATTGGTCGGAGAGCGTAATTTTTATTTATAGTTTTAAAAGAAAAATGTTGGCTATTAGAGGCTCATAAAGCCCTCCTATTTGGCAAATTGGAGTAAAATTTTGTTTATACTGCCAACAGAAGCAATAGGTTAAAAGTAGGCAATTCAGTGGTTCAGGGTATCTTTCTTAGCATCTCCCAGGGGGACCGCCACACCAAACGCCCGTGGATCACTGGGTGGGTTTGTTTTCAGGCGTCCTTTCTTTCCCCGCTTTTGGGGTACCGCTACAGCATTAGGATTAGGTGATGACTGGAGCAGCGTTCCCGGACCGGACAAAGGCGTATCGATGCCCGGTATTTGCACCACCGGATTGGGCGACGGCTGGACTTTGCGGGCGGTGTCAGTCTGACCCAGGCCAACCGAAGCGCTTAAAATAAGCAAAGCGAAAACAACTGTCGATTGTAGCATACCGTATCGTATTTGATGAGGCCTGAAGTGGCTTACACTCTCATCAACTCTGTTTTAAACGTTACGGTTTAGGCTTATTTTCTGATCTGTTTGCCTTCCCGATCGATGGTCATGAGTTGGCCATTTAAAAAAACGGCGGCCGTATTGCCCCTGAACGGGGTTACGGCTTCATACTCCGGCTGGATTACCCACTCATCGGCTTCATTAATAAACCCCCAGCGTCCATTGCTGCGGGCACGGCGCCAGCCCCGATCATCGGTACCCAGTTCAACCTTATCATAAGGTTTATTGCCAAATGCTTCCTCGTACTTACCCGAGCGCGCATCGGCCGGTGTCGATGGTTTTTTTACGGGTGCATCAGGTGTTTCATCTACCGGATCGGGCTTCTGCTTTAATTTTTCAGCCACAGGTTTTTCCGGCGCCGTTATTTTAGTAGCCGGCTCGTCGACCGACGCCACGGGTTCATCCACCGTTTTTTTGGTTCGGTTGGGTAAGGGGTCAGTGGCTACGTCTTCGGCTGGTTGCCGCTCACTTTCGCGCCGTGTTGTGGAGGCCTTACGCTTAGTGGTCTGTTGCGTCTGACGATCCGGCTTTCGCTCGTTACGCTCCGGCACCGGCGTTGCGTTGTTATTCCTGACGAAAAAATAAATCATGGCGAGCAAGGCCAGGGCAAACAACACCCCGTACAATCCGCTGTAGTCGCGGGGAATCACCTCTACCCGTACCGTGCTGAGGGGATTATTGTTGGCGTCAAACAGGTTATAATCAGCCGTTTTCGACGGCTTTATCCAGCCCCGATTTTTAGGAGACAGCCCTTCACCCAGGTCGTCGATGGTTACGGCCAACAGGTTCTCCACATCCCATTCCAGCGTCACCGATTCCCCCTGACGGATTCGGGCTGGCGTTGCCGAAAACGACCGGACAACCGGAGCCGGCCCCACCAACGGCGGTTCACTATACGTAGGTGAAGGAGTTGGTACAGGGGGCGGAACAAACACGGGTGGTTTTGGAGGTTCC
>JAQBNX010000352.1 GCA_028288385.1 Spirosoma sp. | reverse complement strand
CCAGCAGTTATCCCTTACGTTGGTACTTAACGCCAACTGGCCGGTTAAGCGCGCAGCATACCAACCCAGCTGGTTTTAAAGAATACCTCAGCGATCCAGCCCATCCGGTCCCCTACAGTGCCGCCTCGCTATCGGCCGAAGCGGATTTTAGTGCGTTGTTCAGCTACATGTCGGCCGATCAGCGGTTTGCCAGCGAGCGGGCTGACGTACTCACTTTTCAAACGGATCTATTGGCTGAAAACCTGACTGTCGGCGGCGAAATAACGGTTCGACTGAAGGTCAGCACAACAGGCACGGATGCCGACTGGGTAGTTAAGCTTATTGACGTGTATCCACCCAACGAACCCAATCATCCCTACCTGCCCAATCCGCAAACGCAATTAGGCCGTTATCAGCAGTTGGTCAGGGCTGATGTTATGCGGGGCCGGTTTCGCCATAGCTTCCAAAAGCCGGCGCCCTTCAGACCAAATCAGGTTACGGCCGTAACGCTCCAACTCCCCGACGTACTGCACACGTTTAAAAAAGGGCACAGGGTCATGATTCAGGTGCAAAGCAGTTGGTTTCCGCTCATCGACCGCAACCCGCAAACGTTCGTGAACAATATCTATAAAGCAGTGAAAGCCGATTTCAAACCGGCTCGTCATCGGGTTTACGGTAGCTCCGTTGTGGAGGTAACTGCGCTGCCCTAAGCAGGCACGTTAAGCGCTGTACTGGCTAAGGCTGCCAAAATAAGGGCTTGTTTTTACCTTCTATGCTCATGCAAAACCCTATTTACATTGTCGGAGTCGGTGCCATCGGCATGACCGTAGCGGTGTTATTGAAGCAGTCCGGTAACGCGGTTATGCTACTACGTGGCCGCCAGGGTAGCCCACCGGAAACCGGTGAAACCAGCCTAACGGTTGAGTGCAACGATGGCACTACCCGGACGGCTACGATTCCTATCCGCACACTGGAACAAGTTGATCTGCTGAACGGTCTTATTTTATTGACCAGCAAGTCGTACGGCAATCAGGCATTAGCGGAGCGATTGAAGGGAAAAACCGGCCAGTCGCCCCTGCTTTTACTGCAAAATGGGCTGGGTATCGAAGAACCGTTTCTGGCCGCTGGCTTCCCCGAGGTCTTTCGGTGCGTGTTACTGGCAACCAGTCAGGTGCAGGCACCCTATACAGTTCGTTATAAACCCGTGGCGGCCTCGCCTGTTGGTGTCATTCGGGGCCATGAATCCCGCCTTGGGGAGCTAGTCAGTCAACTTAGCACACCTGAATTTCCGTTCCGGGCTGAGCAGGCTATCCAGCAGACCATCTGGGGAAAAGTCATTATAAACTGTGTCTTCAATGCCATTTGTCCGCTGCTTGGTGTTGATAACGGTCTTTTTCATCGGGATGCTACCGCACTGGCCTTAGCGGGTGAGATTATTGACGAATGTGTAGCCGTGGCGGCTGAAGCAGGGGTTGTGCTGAACCGACAGGAAGTGGAAGAAGGATTGCTGCAGGTTAGCCGACGTTCCGACGGACAATTAATCTCTACCCTGGTAGACATTCATCACGGCCGCGAGACGGAAATTGACTCACTGAATCTGGCCGTATCGGGTCTGGCCCATCGGCTGGGTAAGCCTGAATTGGCCAGGCGTACGCAACTTCTTGGCGAACTAATCCGGTTGAAGGCCGAAATGAGACGGGTTCGGTAGCTATCTACAGGCCATATATTCCTACTCGATTGCATCCAGTCAGACTACACGGCGGGCGTTAGCGTCCCCGCTACTATTCTGTCCAGTCAGTTTATGTTTAGTGACGGGCCAATTATTAAGCAACCGAATATAAACTTAATAATTAGGAAAATTAACAAATCACAAAAAAATACAATTTCCTAATCTCTTTAACTTAGCTCATTTTGCTACTTATTTCTAGAGTTAGTGCAATACGTAATCTTTTAAGATTATTCAAATATACCCTCTAATAATTGAACATTTAATTTAACCAATCGTCTTACTTACCCTCTACCATACCAGAGCTTTTTCAACGAGCCACCAATGAGCTAACGACTATATTGGAGTAGTTGAGAAACCGTCACGAAGCTGTAGCCTTTGGCTTTAAGTCCTGTTATCAGTTCCTTGAGGGCTTGGCGCGATGACCACTCGGTGGGGTTCATGCTATGCAGTAAGATGATCGAACCAGGCCGGGTATGTTCGATGGTATAAGCCGCCAGGCGGGTAGCGCTCTTGCGTAAATCTGCCCTGGAGTCAGGCTCCACATCCCAGGTGATAGTCAGGCGGTGGTGTTGGTGCAGATACCGCGGTAAGCCAATCAACTTCTTGCAGAACGGGGGGCGAAACAATATCTGGTTTTGATGGGTCACCTGACGAATCAGGTTGTCGGTTTTTTCTATCTCCTCAGCCATGGCAGCGTAGGGCTTGAAGATCATCCGGTGGTGGGAAAAGGTATGGTTACCCAGCTCATGGCCGGCCTGGGACAGCCGCCGGGTGTACTGCGGGTGTTGTTTCATGGCTTGGCCAACCAGAAAAAAGGTTGCCTTAATCTGTTGGTCTTCCAAGAGTGCAATCAGCTCATCGGTAAACTGGGTAGGACCGTCATCGAAGGTCAGAGCCACCACTTTGCGGTCAGTCTCAACCCGGGGGATAATGCCGCCGTAGAACTGAAAGGTACGCGAGTTGATCAGGTAGTAGAGCACCACCCCTGCCAGGCCAGTGAGCACACTGGCCATTAGCATTGGTTTAATGCGCTGCTTACGTACCATAAAACAAGAATGAGCCAGCGTTTAAAAGTAGTTCAGGCTATTGCTGACCAGCCTAAGCTGTCCATTAAGCGTAGTTAGTTGCCAGGGTAGGCGATGTCAAACGATTACTCGTCCTAAGATTTGTTGCCCGTTTGGCCAGTTATCGTATCAAACAAAAGGCTCTTAAAGTGTATGTTATACTTTATTATCATAATTAGACTATGCTGAGACACAACATCGAAGAGGTGGGTCATTTTGAAGAGTTCCTGCCTAGGCTATACCAGGAATCAATAGCAGAGAACGAACCAATGGGGGAGACAAGTCCATTCTTGAAGGGCACGAAAACCAAGTTATAGGGGGCTTATTGCATTTGGTAGAAATGCTTTAAATTGTATGCGGCAAGTATAGCTTACCCATTTCTTTACTCGTATGCGTTCAGTAACACGCTGCTTTAACTAAACCTTCCACGCTTTTTCAACCCTTGTAAATTCTGTTCCAACTGGCCAGTCAGAATAGGAGCATCCCATTTTTCATCTACCGCCTTATTTCCCTGTCCAACTCTATCCGATCATCTTAGTCGTATCTAATTTATCCAGGATGTCGGGGAATTAAGTGTTCTACGATGAGTTTTACACTCGTTAAACGTGCGGTTAAGGCTTGAAGTGGTTTTCTAGTTGATAGGCTTACTTCACTAAATAGCCCCGCGTTTCCCGATCTTCTTCTGTTTCTAGCCGCTCCTGGATGGCCACGTATCGAGCGCTATGGGTCATAAACGCATCACTGGCCAAGAATGCTTCCAACCAGAGGCCAAAGTCAGTTAGCTCAGCTCGCTGATTCGAATAGGGAAATGATTCGGCCAAGCGCTGGGCATAAGCCGATTGTTCATACCTGGCTAGGGACTCAATCGAGCGGCCCACGAATTTAGCCAACACATACGTATTCGAACAGAAGGTCTGCCCCGCTTTGTGTTGGGCTTCGAGGAGCTTACGCGCTTTGAACAACAGCAGCGTCCATTCAAAAAGAAAGTCAGCAAAGCCCGCATCATCGGGAAAGGCCTTGGCAAACTAGCGGGTGTAGGCCAGGCCTCCTTTATAGTCGCCCAGTTGGAGTTAATAGCGGGTCGGCACGTAGGCCCCGCGAGTCATCATAGCCGCCATAGGTTCGTTTCTTGGCGGCCAGGGCTCGTTTGATGTCGGCAATCTTCTTTTCCAGCCGTTGCTTTTGTTTGGGCGTCATGAGGGCAAACCACTGGGTGAGCTTCGGGGTCGAAATGGCGAATCAAGTTAACCAAATGAGTACTCCAGGCAAAGCGCTGAATGTAACCAACGTGAGCAATTAACGTACCTATAAGGCCGTAGCAGATTTATAACATACTAAGGACGGTCGTTCTTACTATGTTATAAAGCCCCACTTTTCCCTATCTTCGCCCGTGGAACACCCCTAACACCTCAAACTTTTTGCAAAGGGAAAGAAAAGCGATGCGGGGTTGATCTTCCTTTCACCTCCACTACTATGATGGTACTACCGCTATGAACTACGTACCTTACTACCGGGTCTCCACCGCCGGTCAGGGAAAAAGCGGTCTGGGTCTTTTAGCCCAGCGCGAGATTGTCAACCGCTTTATTAAAGTGGGCGATCAGCTGCTGGCTGAGTTTGTCGAAGTCGAATCGGGCAAGCGCGCCGACCGGCCCCAACTAGCTGCCGCTATTGCTTTCGCCAAGCAGCACGGAGCCCGCCTGCTGATCGCTAAACTGGATCGGCTTAGCCGCAACGTGTCCTTTATCTTTTCGCTACGCAATGCCGAGGTGGACTTTGTCGCCTGTGATATCCCCGATGCCAACACGCTCACCGTAGGTATCATGGCCGTGCTGGCCCAGCACGAACGCGAACTGATTGGGCAGCGCACCAAAGCAGCACTGGCCGCCAAGAAAGCCCAGGGCTTCAAACTGGGCACCCCCAACCTGACGCCGGCGATTAGTGAGCAGGGAAGAGAGCGACAACAGCACAACGCCCGCATGCACCCGGCCAATGTGCAGGCGGCTGAACTGATTCGATTGTATCGAAAAGAGGGGTTAGCCTACCAGGCCATTGCCCAGCAGCTAAACCGGATGGGGTTTCGCACCCGCCGGGGCAAAGCCTTCCAGGCCATGAGTGTGCAGCGCCTGGATGTCAAGAGCTGAGAAGTAAGCCGGCTATCTGGGACAGGCAGCTCACGCATGCTGAACGAGGTTCCAGGTTTCAAGGGAGGTATGATTATCTTGTGGGTATCGTTTTGATGAGTTGACGAATGAATGTTTACTTAAACCTGAGGAACCTCTTTGATATTTTCTGCATCGTGCAAGGGGTTACCACGGTTACCTGGCTGTTGCTTTCACCCAAACAACCGGCAAACCGTTGGTTGGCCTTGCTACTGACCGCACTCACCTTTCAGGTAGTGGACTACTTCTTAAGCCGGTCGGGCGTTTACTACCATCACCGATGGCTATACTTTACGCCCTTGTTTTTCTCCTGGGGATTTGGTCCCTTACTCTACGGGTATGTGCAGGCTCGTTTAGTGAAACCGATAGGGCTACGTTGGTGTCATTTTGTGCCGGTTTTAGTACAGATCCTGTTTTATACGGTGCTGATGGTTCAACCGCTATCCACCAAAGCCTGGTTCTGGCTAGCGGTTCATAAGCCCTACACCCGCTATATTGAGTATTATATAAGCTGTCTGCTTATCCTGTACTATCTGTATCGAAGTTGGCAGACAGTTCAGCCAACAGATGAGGGGGAAAGTCGGTTGAAAGGGTTACTACAGGCAGCAGGGCTGTTCTACGTAGTCGCGGCCATTGACCCCTTGATCAACTCGATCTATCTGTCTCCCCAAGACCCTAAATTTTTCCTGACGGCTCAGGTTTTACCCTTCTTGGCGTATTCAGTAGCACTACTTGGACGAGGCTATAGTCAGTTACAATCCCGGCTTAAAGAGAAACCACCCACTACGGTTAAAGTTGAACACCAGGATCAAATTTTACGAGCTATCCAAGATAGAAAATTTTATCAGGACCCTGAGCTTACCCTAACCTCATTAGCCGAACAACTGGGCCTATCTCCACATATTCTTTCCCGAACCATAAACGCTGGCTTCGGACAGTCTTTTACCGACTTCATAAATGGTTACCGCATCAATGAAGTAAAACGGCGGTTAGAAGCGGGAGACGCTGATCAGGTGACCATTTTGGCACTGGCTTTGGAATCAGGCTTTTCTTCCAAGACAACTTTTAACCGAGTGTTCAAAGAGCAAACAGGAATCACTCCAAAAGCCTACAAAAAGAGGTACCAATTCATAAATCGGGACGACACAAACGGTTGATAGGGGGATATTTG
>JAQBNX010000782.1 GCA_028288385.1 Spirosoma sp. | reverse complement strand
TGAGCTTTTACAAGAAGAAGCTCGTCGGCATGTCGCGCGAGCTTTACCTTGAACATGGCTGGGACATGCCGCGCGGCATCGAGGTCGCTGGGCGTCGCGATCCGACGAACTTCTCCCTCGCCGAATGGCAACAGGCCAAGCGGCAGGGCACTGACCCGCGCCTGCTCAAGGCGGAGCTTCAATCCTGCTGGAAGACGTCGGACAATAAGCAAGCGTTCGGGCGCGCGCTTGAAGAGCGTGGTTATTTCCTCGCAAAAGGCGACAAGCGCAGCTTTGTCGTCCTTGGCTATGACGGCGAGGTTCATTCGCTACCGCGCGCCCTCGGCCTCAAGACCAAGGACCTCGCTGCCCGGCTCGGTGATGGCGGCGAGCTTCGCTCGGTCGCCGACACGCAGAAGGTGATCGCCGAGCGGATGCGCCCGGCGATCCGCCGCCACATCCAGGAATCGCGGGAGCGGTTTCAAGAGCGTTCGGCCAAGCTCGGCGCGGCCAAGGAAGCGATGACGCGCGATCACCGGAAAGCGCGGCTCGATCTCGATCAACGGCATAAAGCTGAATGGCTGGAAGAGACCAAGGCCAGGGCATCGCGCCTGCCGCGCGGGCTGTCCGGCCTGTGGCATCGCCTGACCGGCAAATATCAGGAAACCAGGCGGCAAAACGAGAGAGAGGCCGCGCAATCGACCATCCGGCAAGGCGACGCGCGCCAGGCGCTTGCGGATGCGCAACTCGGCCAACGCCAAGGGCTGCAAGCCGAAATCAAGGCACTGCGCAAAGGCCAGGCAATGCAACTGCTGGAGCTGCGCCGCGAAGTTGGGCGGTTTTTCGCCATGAGCGGGCGGCGCGACGAACGCGCGGCCCAAGACCGTGCGCAAGAAGTGGAGCCGCCGCGCCGGAGCCGCGAACGCGATGAGCGGCGAGAGGAAAGCCGGGATGGGGCGGCGGAAGATCGCCGTGCGGCAAGGCGCGGCCTGTCGAGAGGTTTGAAGCTGGAGCGCTGACCTTCAACAACGGAGATCGATCATGTCTCAACAGCAGAACAACGAAGCGAACGGGGCGGCGATGGGGCTGATCTTCGTCGGCGTGTGTTTCTTCTTTATGTTTGCGCTTATTTACGCGGTTGCGTGCTTCGCCGCGATGGTGCTGACGGTCATCGCGCTCTGCGCGCTCGATAAGCCGCTCACGATCTACAAATGGACGACGACGCCCGAGGAGGCTCGCATCTTCCTCGGTTGCGGGCTGGTCGGCCTAGCGGGATTGCCGGTGCTGGTGCTGTTCTGTGCCATCCTGTTCAACTTCCGCATAAACCCGGATTATTGGGTTCACTTCTTCCTCGGCGGATACAGCTTCGGCGCGCTTGGCCTCGGCGGAAAGATTATCGAGATGCGGGAAAAGGAAGCCGCCGACGCGCAGCTTCTGCTGCCGCCGTCACTTCCGCCTGGACGTTCATTTGACCCGTCCCGGCCACCGCAAGGGCCAGCGACGCCCGGCGCGGCTGAGGCACCGTTCCACTTCGCAAGCTGGGAGGATGAGTTCGGAGGCGATGAGGCTGAGCGTTCTGAAGCCAGCCCTCAGCCGCAATCGCCTCCCAAGCGGAGGCCAGTCCGACGTTCGGGGCCCATCTCTCGGAGTGGGCCGCTATGAGCTTGGGCCGTGTGGTCGAAATCTATCAGTTCTTCTGGATGTTCGAATCCCATGCGCAGCAGCGGCTTGCCTGGGACGATGCCGCACAGGCGCGCATCGCGCGACTGCGCGCTGAGGAGCAAGCGGCGGCGCAGCTCAAAGCCATGCTGGACGCGAACCCTAGCGGGCAGCTTGGCAACGCGCAGCTCAATGACCCCTATGCTTTGTTGAAGTCGGGGCTGCTATGAGCGGCACCAGAACGGCCAGCCAGTCCGGCAGCATGCCGCCGCTGGTCGAATACCTGCCAGCGACGACAGCCTCGCGCCGCCCCTTCCGGCGTGGGATAGAGCTTGGATTTATCCGGGGCCATCCGCTCGTCTATGACGGGACCGAGCCTGTCGCGATTGATGCGCAGGCCGGTAAGGGAAAGCTGACGCGCTTCCTTGGCGTCAACCTGGTGTCGCCTCGCACGTCGCACCTAACCAAGATCATCACAGACCCGAAGGATGGCGAGCTTGCCTGGGTGTCCTGGAAGACGCTGGAGCGGCAAGGATACCGCGTGCGCTTCATCAACCCTGCAAAGCTCTACGGCTACCCGAGCGAGACCTTCAACATCAACACGCGGCTGCTCGAAGTGGCGGCGGACCCTGCGCTGTCTGGCATCGTCAATGAGGCCGCGTATGACGCCGCGAGCTTCCTTGTGCCGATCGATCCTGACGCGAAAAGCCGCTGGATCGGCCAAGGGGTGCGAACGATGTTCGCGACCTACAACAAGATGACGGCGCTCTATCCGCAAGATCGTTGGCGTTGTTCGCCGAGCGGCCTGTGGGACTTCTTCGGGCGCGGACGCGACGAAATCGCGGACGATCTGCTGCTCTGGGCATCTGACAGCCGGATGCAGGATGACAACGGAATGCTGTTGCAGCTCTCTAGCCTTACAGACAGCCGGGACCAATGGAACGCTTACTCGTCCCTCATCATCGAGCGGCTGCAAGCCTATCAGCCAGGCACCGCTGCGCGCAGCGTGACGGATGCCAATAGCTTCGATCCTAAGGATATGAAGCACGAGCGGACGGCGCTGTTC
>JAQBNX010000265.1 GCA_028288385.1 Spirosoma sp. | reverse complement strand
TACCCAAATAATCAACGGAAGACATTCTTAAATTCTTTGTTTATGGTTATAATTCCTGGATTAGGCCAATGATTCGGGCCGCAAGATACGAAGGGAAGTAAACAATGAACAATCAATAACAGGTATTGACTTGATCGTTTACCAGCCTAATTATCAGATATCTCCTAACTGGGGGCGAATTAGGATCTCTTCGACTACGGCACTTTTTGACAGCGAATACGCCATCCAGGCACTGTCGGCTATATCTTCTGCTTTCATAAATCGGTCTTCGGGCAGGTCAGTACCTTCCCAACTGGCGGTGAGCGTAGCCCCGGGCAAAATAGCCGTAACCTTTACGTTATGTGGTTTAAGCTCTTCGCGTAGCACGCGACTCATGCCCAGCAGCGCGAATTTAGAGATACAATATGATCCACCATTGGTATAAGGCGTAATACTAGCTGTGGAACACATCATGAAAATGTGCCCCTGTCGCCTAATCATCATATCGCGAACCAACCCTCGGGTCAGGTGATAGGCACTACCGACGTTGGTATTCATTAACTGCTCAAATGTGCCCTCAGCTTCATTGTGAATTTGCCCCGGTTGAAATATACCGGTGTTGTTGACCAGTACCTGCACGGGTCGATTCAGGGACTCGATATAGCCGATTAAAGCATTAACGCCACTACGGTTGGATAAATCAGCCGCAAACGGCAGTATACCCCGACCAGCAACACCCTCAATGGAGCGGGCGCACACGATTGCCTCAAAGCCACCGGTAACAAACCGGTCGGCAATGGCGCGTCCGATACCTTTGGTACCGCCAGTAACAACTATTAATGGATGCATAACTTTAGCAGCACTTTGCTTAAACCATAAACTCAGCCTTTATGGGCCAGGTTTCGGAAACGACGCAAGTTACGGTAGAAACCATTCTACCTTTGCGTAGGTTGTTCCTAATGCATCCCATCTGCCCAATGATTGGTGTGGGTTCTTGTTTACGATACGCTTGTATGTCACGGATAGGCCGGTATTTTATTTTCTTAAAGTCTCTTTTTAGCAACCGCGAAAAGCTAAGTGTATACTTAAAACTGATTTTGGCCGAGTGCAATTCCATTGGGGTTGGTTCAGTATTCATCGTGGCACTTGTCGCATCATTTATTGGGGCGGTTACCTGCGTTCAAACGGCTTACAACCTCTCGAATCCATTTGTCCCCCGGAACATTATTGCCCTCATTGTGCGCGACAGCACCATTCTTGAACTAGCCCCCACTATTACCTGCATTGTGCTGGCTGGTAAGGTAGGATCGAATATTGCAGGAGAATTAGGCACAATGCGCATTACCGAACAAATTGACGCGTTGGAGGTAATGGGCATTAATTCCGGTTCATACCTGGTACTGCCGAAGGTAATTGCCTCCATCCTGATGTTTCCGCTACTGGTGATTATGGCGGGTTTCCTGTCGATTTTAGGCGGCTACATTGCGGGGGTTCTGGCGGGTGTCATTTCACCCGAAGAGTACGTTTCCGGGCTTCGTTATGATTACAAACCATTTGGCGTAGCCTTTGCGCTTATCAAAACAACAGCCTTTGCGTTTCTTGTTTCCACTATTTCGTCGTTTCAGGGCTATAATGTACAGGGCGGGGCACTGGAAGTGGGCAGCGCTTCGACTTCGGCTGTTACCAACAGTTGTATTGCCATTGTGGCTGCTGACTTCATCCTGACCCAACTGCTGTTGACGTAGTAACAGCGCGCATAGGTGAAAAAGAATGATCGATATTAAAAACATAGCAAAAACCTTTGGCGACCGGCAGGTACTGGCTGGCATCGATGGTTCGTTTAAACCGGGCGAAACAAGTCTGGTTATCGGGGGCAGTGGTACGGGTAAAAGTGTCTTACTGAAGTGCATGATCGGTCTGGTTAAACCGGACGAGGGACAAGTGCTTTACGACGGACGCGACTTCCTGACGGTCGATGAAGATAACAAAAAGGACATTCGGCGCGAAATGGGCGTATTGTTCCAGGGTTCGGCCTTGTTTGACTCGAAAACGGTTCTCGAAAATGTCCGCTTTCCGCTCGATATGCTCACAGGTCAGTCAGAAAGTGAGAAAATGGACCGGGCGCAGGAAAGCCTGAAACGTGTAGGGTTGGATCAGGCCGTTGACAGGATGCCGTCGGAAATTAGTGGCGGTATGAAAAAACGGGTCGGCATTGCACGCGCTATTGTTTTAAATCCCAAGTATTTATTTTGCGATGAGCCTAATTCTGGTCTAGACCCATTAACCTCAATTAAGATTGATCAGCTTATCAAAGAAATTACGGATGAGTTCAAGATTACGACCGTCATTATTACGCATGACATGAACTCAATGCTGGAGATTGGCCAAAACATCCTATTTCTTTATGAGGGCAAAAAACTCTGGGAGGGCAACAGCGCCACGCTCACTGAGTCGAACGTACCTGAATTAAATGAATTTATTTTTGCCAATAAGTTGCTCCGGGATATGGAGAAGTAATTTATTATAGAACTAGATGTTCTATCTGAAAAGGTGGCTACAACAAGTTGAGTGTTATTCCCTTGCTCTTTATCTTAATAGCAAGTGGATGCACCAGATTAAAATTTTCTGCTTTTAGTATTCTTGTTTTGTAGCGATAGCTTTACGTGAAGGCACTTATAATTCAGCAAAACTTCTATAAGCAAAGGACAAATTATCCCCTGTTTTTCGTAATAATACCACGGCCAATTAGCTAAAGGCTAATAGCTTTGCCCATGTAATTAGCTATACATATATTAATCAGTATGCAAAAACAAATTCTCTTAGATATGTTAGCGCAAAACCGAACAACTTGTTCGTTTGCCTTTGATCAGATTACAGCTGAGAATGCTGATCTTCGACTCAATCAGGAAGCTGCTTCGATTGGCTTTATTTACCGCCACACGGGGGAGATGATGAATTTGTTTGGCTTATTCTTCGGTCTTCCTGTAGAGGTCCAAAATACAACGATGGGTCAGATCGATACTGGTCAAGGCCAAGATACCCAGGTGAGTCAGCATTTGTTAAGTGAAGGTTATCAAATGCTTCAGACCTACATTGAAACAACTACTGATGGAGCTTGGCACGATCCGATTGAGACTCCTTTCTTCGGTACGGTCTCTAGGGCTAGGCTTTTAGGCCATATTCTGTTTCACACGGCGCATCACGCTGGACAGATCTCTTTAACCCTGAGCAAAGGGCAGAAATTTCTCTGATGCTTATGGTACTTTTACTAGTTCAGCAACTTCCTGTT
>JAQBNX010000254.1 GCA_028288385.1 Spirosoma sp. | reverse complement strand
GTTCAATATCGCTTGGATTGAATTGCATCAACGCGGTTCCATCCGGGTCCTGAATGGGCACGCCATCCAGCAAAAACAAGGGCTGCGTTCCCATATTGAAACTAGTCGATCCCCGTATCGATACCTGATAGCCAGGTGGTTGAGTAGCGCCTGGCGGTGCGCTGGTTCGTGTTACCCTCACCCCTGCCAGGCGTCCCTGAAGCATTTCATATAGATTTATAGAGGATGGCGATTTCTCATTGAATACAAGAACGGCATCGGCCGTATTGTGCAAACTACGCTGTTGAATATCCGCGGGTCTATCCTCGCGTTTCTGTGCTCGAACTGTCACTTCTTTCAGCACTTTCACCCATTTATCGCGGTAAAAATCGGCGATTGCTTCCTGCCGAATTCGGGCCGCTTCCAGTTGAGCACGCCATGTCGACCCGTTTGGCGCAACGGGTAGTTTACCCGATTCCCATTCTTTGCCTGGGCCTTCCTGAACCAGAAAGGCTTCTTTGGCCGACATATTTTTCAACTGCCGATCCGCGATTTGCGTCAGTAACCGAATCGTATCGGCCAGGGCCATCCCGGCCAGCCGAATGCGCCCCTGCTGGTAAGCGCCAGCCGATTTAATGGATGATTGCCCGGCATTCGGTGCCACGATCAGCTGCGCCCCGGGTAAGTGCTGATGTTTCGCATTCACAATGCGCCCCCTAAGCGATACACCACCGAGCCGTTCTGTTTCGGGCGTGCCACGGACCCGACGCCAGCCCTGCGTCAGCAACAGATCGTCCAGCGCCCGGCGGGTTTGGGCCGCGTGCTTGAGGACGTATTGGTTGGGGTTTTCGATACGTCCCCGAAGTTCGCCCGTTAGCAACAAATGGGCTGGCAACGTAGCTTCAGCGGTATCATCAGGCACCTGGCCGGCATCGGTAACCGACGCCGATAAAGCGGCCAGTGCGGGTAATCTGTTATCGGTCAGATTGACGTTTAGGTTAGCCAGTTCACGGGGTTGATAGCGGGTTTTGTTGACACTCATCACCACTTGTACCGGCGCCATGAATTGGGGCACAAAAACCAATCGCTCGGTTTGAGGCCGGGCGAGGGCATCGTACAGGGTGATTTGCGCCAGGCCCGGCAACCAACTCATCATGGGCAGGCTTAGCCTGGCCACCCCATTTTTGGGGATAATTTTCTGCTCATCGACCACCCGGCCGTGTTGCTGTATCAGGATATACGCCGAGTCGATAACAGCCCCGTTAGCGCTTCTTATCGTCAACGCCAGACGGGTCGTATCGCTGATGGCATCGGCTGAAAGCAACAACCCTTCCGTGTCGGCTTTGGGTAAGGGAACGCGCTGCGGCTGATAGATATACATCACCTCGGCGTAGTACGTCCGCTGCGGTTTTGGCTCCATCGACACGCTGGTCATTCCCTTGGGATTGGTCTTGAAACGAACGACTTCAGCGCCCAGGTCGTCGACAATACGGCCCGCGATGGATAAGCCATGACCATTGGGCTGGACAATTTTTACGCCCAGCCGCGCGGGCAATCCCAAATCCAGCGGCCCCCTTCGGGCAAAATCTTGATATCTAGGGACTGAAGAGCCGAATCACTCTGGATGGATACCTCGTTGCGAAACAGATTATAAATCGCCACCGACCGCTCGAAGGCCGGGCGTCGCTGGGCATCATCGGCATCGGTATAGGCGCGCAGACGATACGTTCCCGTCCGGAGGGTATCCGACAGGCGAAAATTGCCTTCACCCCGTCCATCAACGATACGTACCCACTGGTGCTGCACGAGTTTGCCGGCGGAAGAAAGTAGATCGACATGAATATCCGTTTCACCACTAGCTCGCCCGTAACTCGCCGCCTCGAGTACGTACGTACTCATCCAGAGCCAATCGCCCGTGGCGTAAACCGGTTTATCTATGTGCACAAACAAGCCGGGCGACAGCCACTTGAATCGTTCGTTGAAGGCCATCGTGATCTGTTCCAGGCGGGCGTCGGGTAGCGCGAGTTTCCCCTGGGTAGTTAACAGGTCATTTATCGGTAACTCTTTCTCAGCTCCCTGGGGTTTCCAGTCGGCGGGCAACATCGTCGATAGCCGATCATTACCCATTGAGCCTTTCGCTTCCATACCTTCCGGCATCGTAATCATCCCATCAATGGTCATTTGTAAATGACCCTTAGGCAGTCTCATTTCTTTATAGGCATAACGAGCATCGGGGTAGGGGAGAAATTCGAGACCGCATTTGTATAAAATACGATCAGTTACATGGGTGAAACCAATCGGCGTTCGGTCGCTAATCGACCGGGTTGAATCAAGGTAGACACCTTAATGGGAAGTAGACGCTTGTAGTCGCTAATCGCAGCGGCCAGCGTAATGGACGGCCTATCGATGGAGATCGGCTTAGTAATATCTTCCTGATACACCAGAAAGCCAGCCTGCTCGAACGTATTGTCAATCAGGCTGGCCATCAAGTGCCGAATAGACCCTTTGTAAGCCATCAGCCGATTACGCCCAAACCGGCTGGCTTGCCGTTCGTTTTGGGTTTTAGTTCTTCAAAACGGGTCGTACCCGTCGAATAGACTTCTCCTGCCGCAGTGGCATCGAAATGCTGCAACGCATAAATCAGCCGGTAACCCAGCGCCTGATTAAGGATAATCAACGGCTCATTCGCCGTCGCATACAGATGCCCTCTATCTTCGTTAAAATGGAGTACTTCGGTGTTTACAAGCAGACACTGTCCGCCAAAGGGCTCGCCGAAGAGTTGCCTTTTAAACTGACGTAAATGTCCTTCCCATTGCTTGGGATTCCCCCGGACGGTTACAGCATCCAGGGTTTGCTCACCTGGTTTCAGCCGGAAATTTGCCTTCTGGGAGGCTGTATTATCGAATCGGATTGTTTGTCTGGTAGGCTGATAGCTAACAAATGATGCGGCTATTTCGACGGTACCCAGTGGCACACCAGCTAATGTATAATACCCCTTTTCATCGGTAACGGCACCCCGCAAAGATCCATTTACGTAGACGTTGGCGAACGGAAGGGGCTGATTGGTAAGCTGATCGGTTACGCGGCCTGTAAGGAACGTTGTTGGGCTCTGGGCGGCGGCTGAGAGGGCCATGCCACCAATTAGACTCAGTATGCACCCAAGCACTGGAAGCCGGTTCATCAGCCGCATAAAAAGAGGTTGTCGGTAAAGGTAGAGACCAATTGGTGGGGAATTTACTCAATTATCCTGAGGTAGAGTGTGGTGTTGCCCTGCCGCAGTGCGATGGGGTAATTGTCTAATTCCCGACCGACCCGTTTATGATCATGGGACACGGACCGGGAAATATAGAGGGGATTGATGAAGAGAAAGCCAGATCCGCTGGTGAACCCGGCCTTTACTCGTTCAGTATGCTTCACTGCAAGGTAGAGGAGCTTGTCGTAAGAGTCATTAAGTGCAGAGCCTTGGCCAGGAGGGCGGTTTTGGTAAAGCACTGAAGCCGTTGGCTGTCGGAATCCAGGACCTCATCAGCGTTTATTGAGTAGGCAGATGGCGCAAGATTTTACGGTCGATGTAAAAGGTACCAAAGGGAATGAAACAGGCCAGCAGTACTTTCCAAGTAGTGTTGGCAAATCGCCAACGCTGCTCAATGCTCAACTGCAGGGTGTTGAGGATGAAGATCACAAACAACAGGCCGTGCAGGGGGCCAATGGCCTTTACCCAGGAAGGATTGGCGAAGCCATACTTGAACGGCACAGCAACGCCCAGTAGCACTAGCAGGGAAATACCTTCCAGCAGCCCAATCAGTCGGAGTCGACCAACAGAGGTTGTCAATAGTTTTTTCATGGTTAGAATGGGCGGATATACGGTCGATTGGCAAAGGGAGAGAACGGCCAGGGGATGGCCAGCAACATGATGAGTAGTCCCAGGCAAAACCAGATCAGCAGGGTGCGGAACTTAGCCCGCTCAGCGGGTTGCCGTCTGGCCAGCGCTGAGCCAATGGTAATGAATACCACCGAGAGCAGCATCAACCCACTATGAGCCAGACCAAAGAAAACCAACTGCCTCCCACCCCGAATACCCTGTTGGCGAAACGCGCTGATGAGAGGGCTAATAAAGTACAGCGTAAAGCCCAGCGTCAACTGGATGTGAGCGAAGGTGGCCGTCCGACACTGGACGGCGTTATCGGTTGGGGTAAAGGCCATCCGGGTAGTATACCCCCGAAAGGCTCGAACGAGGGCATAGAGCAAACTGGCTAACACTACCCAGCGAAACAGCGAATGCAAAATGAGCAGGCTTGAATACATAAAAGAGAAATGAGTAGCCCTAAAACATACCATATGGTATGTTTTAGGGCAAAAAATTACGTTAAGGTCTGTAAATACCGCTTCAGTTCACGCAGGTAAGTTTGATAGCAGGACCGCCCAAAGAGCTTACCCAGGTTGCGAATCCCACTGTAGCCCACCAGGATAAAATCGGCCGCCTGATCGGCCTGTAGCTCGGGGCGGATTTGTCCCGTGGCCTGCCCTCGTTCGATGCTGCTCTGGACGGCCTGCTGGCACTGACGCATTACCTCAAGGAGTGCCTGGTGCAGCGGCTCGTTGGCGGCCGAGAGTTCACTGGCCAGGTTGACGGCGGGGCATCCGTACTGGACCTCAAAAAACGGATCCTTCAGCAGGAGTTGCTTCATCATAGTATAGATGGCCTGGGTTGGCTGGCTGGACTTGGCGAGTGGTTTGACAAAGGCTTCTTCCATGGCGGGTTTGATCAACTCCTGAATCAGGGCCAGTCCCATCTCTTCCTTGTTTCTGAAGTGGTAAAAGAAAGCGCCTTTGGTTAGCTGGGTAGTGGCCAGAATGGTATCAATACTAGTCATGCCGTAGCCCTGGCGATAAATCAAGGTTAGGGCTTTCTGTAAAATCGTGAGTCGGGTAGAGACTGCCTTTGTCATGAGGCCAAGTAGGAGACCGCAAACATACTAATCGGTATGTTATTACGCAAGCAGACTTCGTAAATTTCCTTGCTAACGCCAGGGGCTCTGCCTGTACGTTATTGGTGATGCCACTGGAAAAGGAAAATAAATAGGCTGCTCTGCATGGAGCAGCCTATTACCCCTTTTTGTGTTCAACCACCTTGATAATCAAGGTGCACATGCGAATAAAGGCAAGCTCGAAATGCGCCAGGACGTGATCGCGCTGATCAGCGCGGAGTCCAAACCGGGACACCAGTTTTTCGCCCAGCAACGTGGTATCGTTATCCATACCCGGCAGAAACAATTCCT
>JAQBNX010000755.1 GCA_028288385.1 Spirosoma sp. | reverse complement strand
TAAACTACAATCTGTCTGGTTGCGGGCTGCTTTAGTAGCGCTACCGCTCTTGTTTTTTATCCCGGTGTATCAGGTAGCTTTCCCCAACAAAACACCACAGGAAATCGCCCGACATCCTGCGCGTTATAAACAACTGGGGCTATTACGCTGGGAAGACGGACAGGATCATCAGATACCCCAGGATTTTGCCGATATGCTCGGCTGGCGTGAACTGGCCGCCAAGGTAGATGGGGTTTATGCTCGGCTAGCCGATGGAAAAAAAACACTGGTTTTATGTGATAATTATGGGCAGGCAGGAGCGATCAATTATTACTCGAATCAGAAAATTAAGGCCGTTACCTTTAATGCGGATTATATAAACTGGTTTGAGCTGGACAAAACATACACCCATCTCATCCGCGTCAAAAGCGCCCGGGAAAGTGCCCATGAGATGAAGGAGACAGGGTCATTATTTGCCAGGGCGTATGTCGCTGATTTGATTAGGAGTCCATTTGCCAGGGAGCATGGAACGACCATTTTTGTCTTTGAGCAGGCAAAAGTGGATATCACGAGTCGGCTCACCAAAGAGATTGCCGAAAAACAGTGGTAAACCTCCCGCTTTTTGAGGGAGTTTACCAACCTGAAATGGTCGAACGTGTAAAGGGCTTATTAAGCGGCTTGGAATCATCCTTAGTTTCGGGAAATTCAATAACCTAACATCGTTTTCGCAACAAGTTGGGGTAAGAACAACTAGACTGTTGGGCCCTGCCAAGGACCCATGACGGTAGGGTGCGGCCTGGGTCGTCACCGCAGACGGATCGTCGGCGCACTGGTCGGTACGGGGAAACCGCGCTTAGCGAAGCGGTACCCTACACCGGCAGGAAGATACTGAACGTGGCCCCTTGGCCGGGTTGACTGCTGGCCGTGATGGCACCCCCGTGATTGGCTACGACCCGCTCGCAGATGGCCAGGCCGATGCCCGTACCAGCGTACTGATTCTTGCCGTGCAGCCGCTGAAACACCTCGAAGATGCGCTCTCGATACTGCTCATCAAAGCCAATCCCGTTGTCGATCACCAAAATTTGGTGATACAGAGCGCTGGGCTGGGAGGGCTTCACGTCGGCAGGCAATTCGGTTGCCAGGCGCAGGGAGCTCCTAATCCGGATGTGCGGGGGCGTAGCTGGCTGGCGGAACTTAAGGGCGTTGCTCAATAGGTTCTGAAAGAGCTGCCCCAGCAGCAGCACATCCCCCAGCACCACGGGCAGGGGCCCGATCTCGACCACCGCCCCAGCCTCCTGGATGCTTACTTCCAGGTCTTCCAGAACTGTCACTACCACCTGATCGAGCGCTACCGGTGCCAGATCACCCCCCTGGGCCGAGATACGTGAGAAGCTCAGCAGATCTTTGATCAGCTGCCCCATGCGGCCGGCTGCTGCCTGCATGCGCCGAATATAGTCCGGCCCGGCCCCTTCCCTATCGGCATACTCGGTTTTGAGCAGCTCGCCGAACTGTTGAATCTTACGCAGGGGCTCCTGCAGGTCATGGGAGGCCACGTAGGCGAACTGCTGTAAACTGTCGTTGGAGCGCAGCAGTAGGCGGTTGGATTCGGCCAGTTGGTCGTTGATGGCGGCATATTCCTCCAGGTGAGTTTGCAATTCCTGGTTGGTGGCCGCCAGTTGGTCATTGACCACCGCTAGCTGCTGGGTCCGGAGCTGGACCTGTTGTTCGAGAGCCAGCTGGATTTCCCGCTCACGGGTAATATCCTGGGCGGTACCATTAAGCCGAATGGCGTTACCTTGGGCATCAAAAACGGTCTTGCCGTGGGCATGCAGGATGCGTTTCTGGCCCGTTTGGGGGTGAATGACGGTATAGATTTCATCATACACCCCGCCTGACTCGGGAGTAAGGGCCCGGGCCACGGCCTGGGCAATCCGCTCTTGATCCTGCGGATCCAGCAGGGGTATCACCTGGTGGTAGGCCTGCTGCCGGGGATCAAAGCCAAACCACTCGATCAACCGATCCGAATAGGTCAGCCCGCCCGTGGCTACATCGATGCTCCAGGTCCCTAACTGAGCCAGTTCGATGGCCACGCGCAGGCCTGATTCGGCTTCTTCCAGTTTTTGGCGAGCCAGCACCTGCTGGGTTACGTCGGTGCAGACGACGAGTACCCCTGCAACGCCGTCGGCGCCACCAGCCCCATTGGATTCACCCTGCGGCTGGTAGGTCATATCAACGTAGATGGTTTCTCGCTGTTTGTGGCGAACCAGCTCGACGGCTACCTCGTAGGCCGTGTAGGGGATGCCCGTGGAGATCACCTGTCGAAGTAAGTGGTCAAAGCCTTGTCCCTGCAGTTCGGGTAAGGCATCCAGTAAGGCGTTGCCCACCAGTTGGCTGGGGAGACGACCCACCAGGTCTCCGTAAAAGGGATTGGCCAGTTGAAACACCAGGTCGGGGGCCCTGATCTGAGCGATAGCCACCGGTGATTGTTCGAATAAAGCTAGGACCTGTAGCTGGCTGTTTTCTAATTTTCTGCGTCCCAACACCGCGTTGGTCGTCTCGGTGCAGGTCACCAGTACCCCGTCTATCTGGCCCGTATCCCCAAAGGCGGGGCTGTAGGAAAAGGTCCAGTAGATGTCTTCGATGCGGCCATTGCGGTAAAAGGGCACGAGCTGGTCCTCAAAGTACACCGGCTCGCCACTCTGTTGTACCTGTTGGAGCAGGGGACCAATAAAGCCCCATATGTCACTCCACATAACGGGGGCCGCTTTACCCAGGGCTGGGTGCTTGCCGGGGTGGCCCAAACTGGGCCGGAAGGCATCGTTATAGAAACACGTCAGTTCTTGGCCCCAGAAGAGCAGCATGGGAAAGGCCGAATGCAGCAGCAGTCCCAGCGTGGTGCGCAGGCTTTGGGGCCACTGGTCGGGGGTGCCCAGGGGGCTGCTGGCCCAGTCGTAGTTGCGGGTCAGTTCACCCATTTCACCCCCACCGGCTAAAAAGGGGTATTTGCTGGTAGACTGAGAAGATTGCGCCATAAAAAGACCAGGATCTGCTTTATAAACATCCAACCGGCTTAATGTTCCTTGACCCTGTCAGCAGCGCAGGAACGTACCAGCGGCACCTTTTTGTCGATAGACCCTAATCGGCAGTGTTTTGTCAAAAAAACAGGTCTATCCAGGGAAGTCTATGCTTTATGGCTGCTTAGCAGTTGATGGCCGGAGGTAGCTGAAACCCTGCGGCGGTTTCGAATTGGGGGGATTGGTGCCCAGCAGGCTATACACATAGTTGGCTACCGCCTGCAGTTGCTCATCAGTCAGGGAGTGCTTCCAGGCGATCATGGGGGTGTCGGGAATGCCATGGCGAATGGTCCGAAATATATCCTGGATACTGCCCCCATACATCCAGTAGGGGTCGGTTAAGTTCGGGCCAATAGCCCCCTCACCCTTAGCCCCGTGACAGCTGACGCAGCGCGTGTCAAAAATAACTTTCCCCTGGTTCAGGATGGTAGGCTCGCTAAGCACTTTCACGGTTTCCTCATTGATAGGTTGAGTCTGCGCCTGACTTGTCAGCCTGGTCAGCAGGGTCTGATAGGTGCCCAGTAATGCGTATCCCATCAGCGCATAGAGACCCATCCGTAGCCAGGGCTTTCGAGTAGCCACCCATCGGTGCAGCCAGCACACCAACCCGGCAAATAGTAGGGGCAGGCCGCAAAAAAGCCAGCTATGCGCTAGTGTCTCGTTCATGGACGCATTCGCTAATCTATCGTTGACTTGATACGAAAATGACTTTAAAACAGAGCCTCTAACCTCAAGCATATACCAAGTGGCAGCACCCATAGGCCTTCCCTGAGGTATGAAACATTCGTGTTAGCGTTGTGGAACGGTTCAGCGATCAGCCGTATCTCAAGCCTCAGGAAGCTGGTAATGAAGCTAGTAAAGCCCCTTGCGGAAAAAGCCAAATAACCTCCTGACCTCCCCATTACTTCTCCAGTAAGGTTTGGCTAGACTTTACGCAGATAGAGCGTCGTGATGCCCTGCCGCAGCGCTATTGGGTAGTTGTCTAATTCCCGATCTACCAATTTGTGGTCATGGGGCACGGGCCGGGAGATATAATGAGGATCAATGAAGATGATATTTAATCGCTCGTGCACCTGCCCTTTTATGCGCTCGGTATGCTTTAGCAAGTGCTCACTGCTAGTGGTCGTCTTAGTCTGATCGGGATCATCAAAATAGCGGTAGGTACAGTACCAATAGCGGTAATAGTGGTAGTAATTCGACAAACAGGCCTGATAGGCATCGGGTTGGTCACGAATAGTGCGCAGCAGCGAATCGGCCTGTTTAAGCTCAGTCTGTTGGCCAGCACTAAGCTGCTGCATGAGCGATTTGTTCAAGAGCTCATCGCGGAAGTTTTTCAGGTGGAGCATCACCTCACCATGGGTGACATTGCGCTCAATGGAGTACTTGTGTTTGCTAAAGAAGGAAAGCGAGATGGCGGGTTTATCAAAGTTGACAAGTTTAAGGTTCTTGAAAGGCTTGCCCGGCCTATAGTAAGGCTTATACTGCTCCATGTACTGCACCGGCACAAAGTAATACTCCAGCTCCCTTTCTACGGGTAGTTCACTGACCTGGTTGAGCAGCGGTGTTAAGGTAATAGCCTGTTTATGGAGCAGGATACGGAGTGCGTCCAGGGGAGCACTCTCCTCTCGCTTGGCGGGTTTATTGACTATTTTATTATCCATGCGACAAAGGAATACTTATTTACTTTAATAGTCAATAAAGTGTGTATGCTACTTATGCCCGTATTGCCCATAGATAAACCGGTTTGCTAAATAATGGACTCCTAATGGACGAGCATTTAAACTACGGGTTAATTCAGCGATGGCTAACTGCTGGGAAACAGGCAGGGATACTACAATTTGGCAAGCCCCTACCCTACCCGATCGATTCCCCCTGTTTAGACCCCAAATACTTTTGCTGTATAAGCCCCCCAGTTTTCAATGGGACGTGTTGAATTACGCTTTTCAATTTCGAGGAGTTTTTTACGAATAAAGGCAAGCTCGAAATGCGCCAGGACGTGATCGCGCTGATCAGCGCGGAGTCCAAACCGGGACACCAGTTTTTCGCCCAGCAACGTGGTATCGTTATCCATACCCGGCAGAAACAATTCCT
>JAQBNX010000246.1 GCA_028288385.1 Spirosoma sp. | reverse complement strand
AGAAAGAGTTGGATGCTTCGGCGGTAGAGAAGCCCGCATACTGCCGGATCGTCAACAGCTGCCAGACAAACAAACTGGCGTATGTCCCCAGCAAATCAGGCGGTATGCCAGCCCCAAAGTGCACATGGTCGGCCGGGCCACATTCAGCATTAATAAGGTCGGCGACCGTAAAACGAGGTTTAAGCTTAATGCCTTCCGACGTAGTGTGCGCACTGGTGTTGGCTTCCGGTAAATGGGGGGTAATGGCCAGATTTGTATCAACCAAGGGCTGATGAAAGTAGGGTCTCATGTTGTTCGTTCGTAGAGCAGTTTTCCCGTTCGCTTAACTTCATCTTTAAACTCCTGATTACTGATAGAATCCCAGTGGGTTACGTCGAAAAGAACGGTATGGGGCTGTCTTCTTCCAACACAAAGTGAATGTGCGATACCGTTTGCCGTTTCACCTTGGGGCCAATCAGGGCGAGGTCAACGTCGGAGCCGGGGCGGTTAGTGCCTTTGGCACGCGATCCGTAGACCCATCCCTGCTCAACGTCCGGGTGCTGCCGAAACAGGTTGTGCAGGTACGTAATGTCGGTATCGCGCAGGCCGAAGGTCATTGTTTATTGGCTAACAGAGTCAATGTATGTTCGAGTTTTTCCAATAACGGTAAATAGTCCTGAACGACCCGATCAAGAATTTGACGGCTCTTTACTTCGTCGTACGTATGATTCAATTCATTACGGTTTTCAAGCATTTGAATCCAGCTATAACCATCATTGATAAAATCATCTTCGGTTGCTTTTTTAGCACATTTCTGGGCCCCTTCGCATCCAGATAGCCTGTTTCCGTAAAATAATCCTGCAACGTCTTCCAGGCCAGTTCGAACGTGAACTCAAAGCGTAGAACAGCACCATCCTGCTCCAAATCACTCAACTTGTCAAATCGGTATAAGGCAGTTTTTAGGCTTTGCAGCGCTTTCTGGTAAAACTCAAGGCGCTCCTGCCAGCGTAACTTCATGCTATATGTAATTAGTGAGTGAACACCTCAAACTCCTGTGCCAGCCGACGGGTGGGCAGTAAACCATCCTTGTTCTCGGGCAACGTATTGACTGTTGGTAGTGATAGTTCATCATGCCGAAACTTTGTTACGCCCACCAACACCCTGCCCTGCTGGACCGCTTCAACTTTTGCCCGGTATGCCTGCTCAATCACCTCAGCAACAAACCCAGACTGAAACGCTTTTCTGAATCCACCATGCTGCTCAACGTCCAGAAACAAAGCCCAGGCGGCTTCGGTCAGTTGGTGCGTCAGGATTTCGATGTAATAGGAACCCGCCGATGAGTCGGCCACTTTGTCAAAGTAGCTTTCTTCCTTCAGCAACACCGATACGTTGCGGGCAATTCGGTCAGCGAATTCACGGTCCCGGCCCGGCGTTCCGGGCGCTACGTCCTCCTGTTCAAAAATGGCATTGTAGGGCCGAACGGTGAGGGCGTCGCAGCCGCCTATTACAGCCGACATGGCTTCGGTGGTGCTCCGGAGCAGGTTAGTATAGGGCGTTGTTGATGCGTCGTAAAAGGATGATGTCTGAGCGTGGATGAACGGGCCGGGCGGATTGCCAGATGGTGAATAATAACCGCAGAATCTATGAAACAGGACCCGCAGGGCACGTAGTTTAGCGATCTCCATAAAATAACTGGTCCCGACCGACACCGACAGGATTGTTTTTGAGATAAGCTGGTCGATGGTCAGACCCGCGTCTGTCAACGTATCATACGAATCAGCCAATGTGGACAGCGTAAAGGCCAGTTCCTGCGTGGCAGTGGCCCCGGCGTTGTGGAAATCGTGGCTACTGGCGCACACCGTTCTGAACTGGAGTGCGTCGGCCGTTAGCCGGGTTGCTTCGACCATATCGACGCCTACGTTCGTGAGCAGCCCGCCTTTTAGCTGGTAAGGCGCTACGGTCTTCAGGGCCGTTACAAAGTCTGCCGGGTTACCCGTATTCAGGCGAAAGAAAATGGGGTTGTCACTCAGCTTGATGCCGTTGAGCAGCCGCGATAGTCGCTGAACGGTTACATCCCCCCATACACTTTCGTTCAGGGCGACCACCAGCGTATCGGCTCCTCGTGTCAGAGCATCGCGCAGGAGGCCATTGTCTGCCTGGTCATTGTCGGTCAGGGTATAAAGCGGTGCGTTGAGCCATCCGGGCAGCTGCTTTTGAGCCTGCTGCGTAGTGCCAAGTGCCGCATCAGTAAAGGGAGCCTGCCCCAAATCCTCAGCGGTATAATAAGGTTCAACAACAAATCCTTCGTCGGTATGCCAGCGCAACGTTTCATAAGCCGAGGGGTCTTTGAGCTCCTTCTGTACCTGTGCCAGCCAGGAAGTTTTATCAGTCGGGAGAAAGTTGGCACTCGAAAGTGGTTCCATGAGGAGGTTGACGAAAATGTCCGGCAAAAGTAAGGCTTTCTCTTTTCGGGGGCAAAGTGCCTTTCAGCCGATTGGCAGGCGGGTGATTTTGGATTATTCAAAGGGATTATCCAGTCGCCTTGACCTTCCGTTCGATTCGCGTAAATTTAGCTGGTCGAAGCAGCCCGATTAACTCATTTGGCCACGAAATAGAATGACTAAATCAGCCCACGTTTTTCTGCTGAAAAAAATATGCCCGACCAGAAAAACGCGGTCAGACTACGTTGCCCGGCTGGATATTTAATTACATTTGTCTCCCTTTTTTTGGCATAAGCAGCGTCTTTTGCCATCACAGTTATCAGTCAGTACCCCCGTGAACGGAACGAACCAACCCGGAATGCAGCGTGAAATAACAACGGTCTGGAACCGTTGTCTGGCCGTAATCCGGGAAATCGTACCTGCCCAGAGTTTCAATACGTGGTTTGAACCGATTGTGCCTATGCGGCTCAACGGTCATGTGCTGACGATACAGGTGCCGAGCGAATTTTTCTATGAATGGCTCGAAGAAAATTTTGTGCATGTGTTGCGCAAAGCCCTCGACACCGCCATTGGCCGCGATGGACAACTCGAATACTCGATTATTGTGGATAAGGGTAACGAGCAGAACCGACCTCTCACGGTGAACGTGCCCACTACCAAGACGACCCACACCTCCAAACCCGATAACGTCAACCCCGACATTCTCAAAAGCCCGTTTCAGCTTAAAGACCTTGATTCGCTCACGCTCGATTCCTACCTGAATCCCAGTTATACCTTTGACAACTACGTGGAGGGCGACTGTAACCGGCTGGCCCGGTCGGCTGGTTATGCGGTGGCCGAACGGCCGGGCATTACGTCGTTCAATCCCCTGATGATTCACGGGGGTGTAGGGCTGGGGAAAACGCACCTGGTGCAGGCCATTGGCAACTTCATCAAGAACAACAACCAGAATAAGTTTGTCCTCTACGTTACGTCGGAGAAGTTTACCAACCAGTTTCTGAACGCGATTCGTAGCGACGGTATCCGCGACTTCACGAGTTTTTACATGCAGGTCGACGTATTGGTGATCGACGACGTACAGTTCTTACAGAAAAAAGAGAAGACGCAGGAAATTTTCTTCCACATCTTCAACCACCTTCATCAGTCGGGCAAGCAAATTATCATGACGTCTGACCGGGCGCCCCGAGCGTTGGATGGACTGGAAGACCGGCTGCTGTCGCGGTTTAAGTGGGGACTGTCGGCCGATTTGCAAACGCCCGATCTGGAAACCCGCATTGTCATCATTCAGAAAAAGCTCCAGGCCGAAGGCGTTTATATTGAAGATGCTGTGATTGAATACTTAGCCCATAGCATCAACACGAATGTGCGCGAACTGGAAGGCGTCATTGTATCATTGATGGCGCAGGCCTCGCTCAACCGGCGTGAAATTGACCTCGACCTGGCCAAACAAACTTTGCGCAGCATTGTGGTCGATTCTGAGCGGGAAGTAACCATTGACTCGGTGCAGGAGGTCGTCGCCGATTTCTACAATGTTACCATTGCCGACCTGAAGGCCAAAAGTCGCAAACGCGAGCTGGTGCACCCGCGCCAGATAGCGATGTATCTGGCCAAAGAAAAAACGGATCTGTCGCTCAAGTCAATTGGCTATCATTTCGGTGGGCGCGACCACAGCACAGTTATTCACGCGGTTCAGACCATTAGCGATCTGGCTGCCAAACATGCCGAAACCCGCGACATTCTGGATAAGCTGAAAGCACAGTTCCGATAATAATTAAATGGCGGTTTATCCCTAACTAGACTGACTGTGAAAGGGTCATTGGCCTGACTTGGTACGGCCCTGGAGCTTGTCGCGAAATAGGAAAGTCAGTTGAAAAAGAAGCATATAAACACTTTATTGGGGGTGTTTGATGGCTAATGCCTGATAAACACCAGAACCTCCCCAGTATGTTGCGATTTCTGGCCCGAAGTGAAGTCGATACCGGGGCGTGGGATGCCTGCGTGGCCGCTTCGAAGCAGCGGATTATCTATGGCTATTCATGGTACCTGGACGCTTTAACAGGCCAGGGTGAGTGGAGCGGTTCTGTTCCCGTAGCCCCGTTAATGCGGTGGGATGGGCTGGTCATCGTTGGCGATGCCGGTACGTACCGGGCCGTAATGCCCGTGCCACTACGTCGTAAGTTCGGCCGCTGGGTGGTACATCAACCGCTGTTCTGCCAGTTTCTGTCTGTTTTTTCGCGCGATGAAGCCGTTAATCCAATGTCTTTGCTGCAGGCGGTTCAGCAACAATACCGTTACGGATCCATCCTGTGTTTGGGCCAGTTTCCCCATTTAGCGGTTGGTTTTAACGCTATCCGGCAACGAACTACGCACGTACTGGATCTGTCTGTTGGCTACGAAGTTATTGCCGGGCGCTATACCCGCGACCGCAAACTAAATCTACGTCGTGCCATAGACTATAACTGGCTTATAACTGATTCAACCGACCCTGAACCTTTGTTGAACCTGTTTCGCACCCATCATGCCGACGGTATTGATGGAGGGGTGGGGGAGTGGGCTTATACGATTCTACGACGGCTCATTGGGGCATTGCAGCAACGCGGGCTGGCAACGCTTCGGTATGCATTGGTCAACGAACAAACCGAAGCGGGTGCACTCTTCGTGCAGGAGGGAAACCGTATTATTTATCTGTTCAATGCCGCGTCCCAAACGGGTCGAAAGGGAAATGCCCGCACGCTGCTGATTGACCAGATTATCCGGGAAAGGGCCGGGCATAGCCACACAGGAAAGCCGTTAATTTTTGATTTTGAAAGTCCCGAGAAGGAGACGGTTGTGGATTTTTACCGCAGTTTTAGCGCCGTTGACGACTTATTTTGGGACGTGCGCTGGAACCGACTGACAGTACTGGAACGAGCGGCTAAACACTTGCTGGCCCTGCTCAGGTAAAGTGTTTTTAGTATGGACGTGTGTTATACGTGCACAAACTCAGTCGCACAAACCCAATTGCTTAAAAATACTTCAGTGGCTGCTTTAAATTGTCGTTTCGCTTGAGGTCCATGACCATCGATCCAACAAACAGATCAACCTCCACCTTCACCGGAACCTTGTTAGTATCGTCGGATACGTAGATGCGGATCGACTCCTCTTCCTTAAAGAGTTTGTTTTGGGGCAGCACCGGATTGAGCTTAATTACGTTAACCCGGCCGCTTTTTGTTTTGACAACATCTTTGCCCCGGTAACGGACTTTCATGTTATAAACCGTGTCGTCGTAAAAAGCTGGTAATTCAATAATCTGCCCGCTGGTAAGCCGGTTGAAGTCGATGGTGCGCAGAAAATAATACCCGCTGATGAAGTCATGCACATTATCGGGTACTTTGAAAATGTCGCGCTCGGTCCGCTCCTCGGCTTTTACGGTATTGGTCGTATGGTTAAATGTAATGTTCTCTTCCTTGCGGTAACTATTTTCCTGAATGTTGGAGTAAAATTTCTGGGGCAGAATCGCCGAGGTGTCGATGTATGAACGCCAGGTGTCGCGAACGCGCGTAACCATGTCAAAGGCACCAACCGTGCGGCCGTCTACGTTGACGCGGTAGCAGGGGCGCTCGTTGACTTTGTAGAGCGTTGGGCTCACGTCTACGATAGCCTCGGCTGCGTTGATAAAGCCGTAGTGCACGCGGTATTCGAGGTGTTCGCCTGGTCCGAAGCTGGTATTAACGACGCGCCGGTACGTATTCAGCGCCGAGAAACCAGTGCCCAGAATACAGATACTAACCAGACCAATTAAATACTTCTTCATAACAACCACCCGGTAGCCGGGCCTCGTTTATAGCGATGGATAGGTTTGTTTGAGGTATGTTAAGTACTGCCGAAAATTACCGTGAAACCGATTTTCAAACTCCTGCCGAAATCGATTCTGCTGATTACGATACGTCAGATAACTCATAAAGTACGCATTATTGGGTAAATTTAGTTTGTTATACCGGCGCTTATTTACTGAACGTACCGCCCTTATGCTCCGCTTGTCGGTAATCGTATCTATCAACGTGACGATTCTTGAGATTGTCTGCCATTTCAATGAGTCTTTGACCACTACAGGCGTTTTAGGTTTAAAAGTTCGATACAGACTGTCGAGCGTTCGGGTGCCCCGAAGGATGTGTCCATCGTAGCGTTCATAAAACGATTTTGTGGCCAGATAGTCCCGATACTGCCTAGATGCTTTTCCGTACTTCATGGACAGAAACCGCAGGGCACCGTATTCGCCGACAAAGTCAGCCAGGTTTTCGTTGTACTCCAGACTGTTCTTCACAAACAACGTGCCATGTGTTAATTCGTGAATAATCAATTCTGCCAGTTCCCCTTCCGAACGATCTAAGAAGCTGGACAAAACCGGATCACTCAAGAAACCCAACGTCGACCAGGCCGACACTTCCCCGATCCGGGTGTCCAGTCCTTCTCCTTTTAACTCCGACACGGTCGAGTCGGCGCGGTCTTTCTCGAAAAAGCCTTTGTACGAAAACGTCCCCAGTATGGGGAAATGCCATTGCTTCGCCACAAGCTGGTAGGGTTGAGCCGCCGTAACAACCCACAAAATGGGCTTCCCATGCTGGTCGTAGAATGACTCGTAACTCCCTGATTGATCCAGCCCCAGCGAATCGACCGTAAAACGCCTGATCTCCCCGATAAGTTTTAGCTGCCGTTTGAGCGAATCCGGGTAAGCTGGGTCAGCCAGCACCTCAGTCAGCGGTTTAGTATTCCACAATATCCTGAGTTGTCCTCGCGCCTGCATCCAGCCGTAACTCACCAACTCCCACTGCCAGACAATCAGGGCCGCGAACACCCCTACAACAACAAGAGCAATTTTTCGGCGCATTAGTTGGAATCGCTGGTCATTTATGGGCTAACTAGACATTGCTAAGCAAAGGTATTACGGACTTGTCATGAAACGATAGAACCGCATAGGCGAACCGACAGATTGAGTGGGCCAGACGGATTGAACGCGGGTTATTGTGGATTTCATCCAGATGAATCTGCCAAAGCCACGGTCCAACAATGCAGTTTAATCTGCCGGTTCACCCATGCGGTTCCATCCTTTTTCCTAACTTCGATACTTCCTGTTCAGTATCTGATTATCAGTCCTGATTATGCAAACCATCGAAACGGCCATCCAGTCGGGTGCCGACTATATTGACAGCCTTCGCGGTCGCAACCTGACGGTGTACCTGTTTGGCGAACGTATCAATAATATCGTCGATCACCCCATAATCCGGCCGTCGATCAACGCCGTAGCCCGCACGTTTGATCTGGCACTCGAAGACCCTGAACTGGCCACGGCTATATCGCCATTTACGGGTGAACGGGTCAACCGGTTTCTGCACATCGCGCAATCGACGGAAGATGTTGTAAAGCAGAACTACATGCAGCGTCGGCTGGGACAACTGACCGGTACGTGCTTTCAGCGGTGCGTGGGGATGGATGCGTTCAATGCGCTTTTTTCAACGACCTTCGAAATGGACCAAAAGGCCGGCACTACGTATCATAGGCGGCTTCGTGACTTTATAGCCGACATGCAGCGGCAGAACTACGTCATTGGCGGGGCCATGACCGATGTGAAAGGTGACCGCAGCCTGGCCCCACACGAGCAGGCCGACCCCGATCTGTTCGTGCATATCACCCGCCGAACGGCCGAGGGCGTATACCTTACCGGCGCGAAAGCCCACCAGACAGGATGCCTCAACTCGCACTACCTGCTAATCATGCCTACGCTCCGCCTGACTGAAGCCGACCGCGACTACGCTATAGTAGGTGCTATTCCGGTCGATGCCGAAGGTATTACGTATATCTATGGTCGTCAATCGTGCGACACGCGCAGCTTGGAGCCCGGCACGATGGACGCGGGTAATGCCTGGTTTGGCGGGCAGGAGGCAATGGTCATTCTGGACGATGTGTTCATCCCGAACAACTTGATTTTCATGGATGGCGAGTATGAGTACGCGTCGATGCTGGTGGAGCGATTTACGTGCTACCACCGCCGGAGTTACGTCTGCAAAAGTGGCGTGGGCGACGTCTTGATTGGGGCAGCCGCTACCATCGCGGAATACAACGGGGCCGATGGGGCATCGCATATCAAAGACAAACTGGTGGAGATGACGTTCCTAAATGAGACGATTTACTCAACGGGTATTGCGGCCTCGTACTCGTCCAAACCCACTGCGTCTGGGGCCTACCTGCCCGACGACCTACTGGCCAACGTCTGCAAGCACCACGTAACGAAACTGCCCTACGAAATCGGGCGGCTGGCGCAGGATCTGGCTGGTGGCTTAGTGGCCACATTACCCTCAGAGGCTGACTTTCGCAGCGAGGCTGTTGGGCATCTGCTCGACAAATACCTCAAAGGTCGCGCCGACGTACCGACCGAAGCCCGGATGCGTATTCTGAGGCTGATTGAGAACATGACACTGGGCCGCAACGCCGTGGGTTACCTCACCGAGAGTATGCACGGCGCAGGCAGCCCACAGACCCAACGTATTCAAATAGCCCGCCAATCCCGGCTGGCGTTCAAAAAAGACCTGGCTAAAGCCCTGGCAGGTGTGCTGTCTATGCGGGAGTGAGGTAAGAGGATGTTTTGTAACGATGATACATGTTACCGTTTCTTTCAACAGCAGTCAGGGCACTTATGACAAAACAAAAGGCTAGAATTCTCATTTCGGGGGCCAGTATTGCGGGACCAACGTTGGCGTATTGGCTACACCAACACGGATTTAAGGTGACCATCGTTGAAAAGGCGCCTTCGCTTCGATTAGGTGGGCAAAGTATTGATGCCAGCGGACCTGCCAGGCCGATTGCCCGCTGGATGGGAATTGAGGATGAAATCCGGGCGATCAGCTCACCCGAAGATGGCATTCAGTGGGTTGACAAGCGTAATCGTGTCGCGGCTGCTTTCCCCGGAGACCATCCACTCAGTATAACGGACGAGATGGAGATTTTGAGAGGAGATCTGGTCAATATACTCTATGAACACACCAGGCAAAACGTTACGTACCGCTTCAACACCCAAATTATCAAACTGGAACAGGACGACGAGCAGGTAACGGTTACGTTTTCAGATGGCAAACAGGAAACCTACGATTTAGTCATTGCCGCCGATGGCATTCGGTCTAAAACCAGAAAACTGATGTTCAATGATGAGTCGGTTTTTAAGTACCTGGGTCTATGTGTCGCCTACCTGACCATTCCCAAAGCGGAGACTGATACCAACTGGGCTCGCTGGTATACGGCCGATAAGTCGCGGATACTCCTGCTTCGCCCGGATAGCAAGGGAACGACCCGAGCGTCCTTTTTCTTTCTCTATCCGCCAGAAGACTTTGCAAATTTGGACCCGCATGATCAGAAACAATTGCTACTGCAAAAACTATCCGATGCCAATTGGGAAGCGTCCCGCCTGACGGAGGCCCTTGAAAAAGGGGAAGAATATTATTTTGATGGCATCGGCCAGATCAAAGCTCCTCATTGGTTCAGGGGCCGTCTGGGCATGATTGGCGATGCGGCCTATTGCCCCTCACCCCTTACAGGCAAAGGTGTTACGTTAGCGATGGTAGGGGCTTATCTACTCGCTGGTGAATTAGCACGCCATGAGCGGTATCAGGATGCTTTTGCCAGTTACGAAAAACTCATGCGCCCTTATGTTGAATCGGTGCAACGGCTGCCACCCGGTGTTCCCCATCTTCTCTATCCAACCACCGCTACTGGGGTGGCCTTCATTAATAAAATGGCGGGCCTTTTGTCCAGCAGTCCCGTCAAGAAGCTCATGAATCTTTTCGGACCGTCTACTGTCCAGGACGAAAATCAGCTAAATGGAGTCGAATTACCTCGATATGGCTTTTAGTACCAAGAGGAAGGCCGCTTTCGATTGACAGGGTGCAGGCCGCAAAGCCAACGGTTCAGTCAAACAAGCAAAGCGTGTAAAGAGGCAATCTACATGCGTAGAAGCAATCTACTGGCGTAGCTATTCACCTTTGGCTCTTTGGGTGTCTGAATCAGCTAGACAAAAATCCGAATTTTGTATTGAATAGGTGGCAATGCCTAAACCTTAGCACTCATTGTGACGGATAACACAACAGGCACGAAATGACATTCACACTACCGACAATGAAAACAAACACTATTGAGAACAAGTCGATGGAGTCTGTCGACGACTTGTATTCGCAGCGGTTCTATCATGGCACGAAAGCAGATCTTAAGCTGGGAGACCTGATCGAACCCGGCTTTCAGTCAAATTACGGCCAACGGAAGAAGGCATCCTATGTCTATCTAACCGCTACCCTGGATGCCGCCACCTGGGGAGCCGAACTTGCCGTGGGCGAAGGACGGGAGAGAATTTATAGCGTTGAGCCCACTGGCCCCATTGAAGATGACCCCAATTTGACCGACAAGAAATTTCCGGGTAATCCAACAAAGTCATACCGCACACGGAGTCCGCTTCGGGTCACTGGTGAGGTCACGGATTGGCAGGGGCACTCGACGGAACAGCTCAAAGCTATGAAGGACAACCTTGAGCGACTTAAAGAACTAGGTATTGAAGCCATTGAGGATTGATTGAAAAGTAAAAATCAATTGGAATACGGATACCATAGAGATGATCATGGACTTTACCCTTAGACCCTGGACGAGAAATGACTTAGGCAGTTTAGTTAAATACGCCAACAATTGGAACGTCGCCCAAAATATGACCGACAAATTCCC
>JAQBNX010000224.1 GCA_028288385.1 Spirosoma sp. | reverse complement strand
CTTACTCTGATATTGAAGCTGCCATAAAAGCCATCAACGAGGTGAAACTCGATTATTATTTGATGAAGCCCTGGCATCCGGCAGAAGAAAAACTTTTTCCGGTGGCGAGTGACCTGCTCAACGAATGGCAAGCATTATACAAACCTGATTTTGAAGCTACCCGTATCCTTGGTTTTCAATGGTCGCCAAAGTCGCATAAGTTGAAAGAGTTTCTTTCAGGCAATCTGGTCCCATACATCTGGATGAATGTTGAAGAGGATCCAGAAGCGGAAAAATATTTAGTTAGCGCCAATGCATCAACATCTGACTTGCCATTAGTAGTACTGAAAGATGGGTCTTTTATGAAAGACCCTTCACTGACTGAACTTGCTGCTGGATTGGGGCTTCAACAAAAGGCCAACAAAGAAATGTATGACGTACTCATTATTGGCGCTGGTCCATCCGGACTGGCTGCTTCGGTATATGGTTCATGCGAAGGGCTAAAGACTATACTTATTGAAGAGCGCAACCCCGGTGGTCAGGCAGGAAGTAGTGCCCGCATTGAAAATTATCTTGGCTTCCCCCACGGTCTTTCAGGCGCAGAATTGACCCAGAGGGCAATCACGCAGACCCTTCGCTTCGGAACAGAAATACTCACCTCTCAGCATGTGAAAAATATCACTGTAAAGGATGGCTACAAAACTACGGAAATGGTGGATGGGTCTGAGATACACAGCAAGACTATTGTGATTGCAACCGGGGTAGCTTATAAAAAACTGGAAATTCCAGGTTTGGAAAATTTTACAGGCGCAGGCGTTTACTATGGTTCTGCCTCAGTAGAAGCAAAAGCCTGCCGCAACGAAACTGTTTATATTGTGGGTGGAGGAAATTCAGCTTGTCAGGCAGCCATGTATATCAGCAAATTTGCCAGGGAAGTAAACATTCTTATTCGGCGGGATAAGCTTTCTCAAGTAGCCGCTAATTACCTGGTAGAAAATATCAGCAACACAGCCAATATACATGTAATAGCCAATACAGATGTAGTTTCCTGTTCCGGCGATACTGTTTTAAAAGAGATTACGCTTAAAAACGCAAATACTGGTGAAGAAAAAACAGTACCTGCAAAGGCATTGTTTATTTACATTGGTACTAAACCGGGTACAGGCTGGCTGAATGATATTGTGCTAAAAGATGAAAAAGGATTCATTCTAAGTGGAAGCGATTTACCAAAGGACAAATCCTTTAACACGGTTTGGAAATTAAAAAGAGAGCCATTTATGCCAGAAACAAGTATCCCCGGAGTTTTTGCTTCGGGCGATGTGCGATATGGTGCAATGACAGGCATCTCTTCAGCAGTAGGAGAAGGTTCAATGGCTATCCGTTTCGTGCGTAAGTATTTGCAGGAAATGTAGATGACCTGCCTACTAATGCACGACTAGGGGCCTTTGCCGTTTTGTACCGCAGCCGTGGACGGTCGCAACGGCGTACCGTGAAATCCGTCACTTGACCAATCTTGCACATACCCAAGTAGCCGCAGGCTTTATTGGCCTCTACTCTTGCCGGTAGTTAGTGAAATAGCCCAAATCTCTAGCCTTAAACATGGAACTACAAATTTTTCGATTCTAACCACCCATTTATATAAATTTAATTGGCAAAAAAGAACAGCTACCTTTCAATAGGGTTAGGGTAGCTGTTCTTTTTTGCTTTTATAGCCTGCTTCATATATATCAGTAAGCCTGTTAACATACGATACGCCTGTGCAGGATAGAAAACGGTCGCATTATTTATGCCGGGGTAATTCTCTAAGGATTGTCTTACGTTGCTACGTTATAAAATCTTATAGGCTAGCGAAATTGTGGCGATACCAAGAAAGCCCTTGATGGCTTTGTCCTTATAAACTCCTCCAACCGGCACAGCGTAGCGTACGTCTACATCGAACCGATTAATTGGCGAGAAACCTGCCCCCAACTCCAGCGCATACGTAAAATCTTTGACTTCCAGGTTTCGAGCTTCGTATTTGTTCAATAGGTTGGTTGTACCGCTTGTAGCCGGAATAGGCGTTTCGGGGAAGCCAACCGCTGCATTCGCGTTAATTTGTCCACTGTTAACGCGCTTTGCTTCGGCTTTCTGAACAAAAATAAAAGTGGGTCCGGCATAGGCCCTTAACCGGCCGTCCATAAACCGTTTACCGAACAGCACCGGTACGTTGAAAGCCTGCAAAACCGACTCCGACGTAACGCTGAGTGTTGCGTTAACCAGGCCCGGGGCCACGCTTACTGGCAGCGCGTTGGAGATAGCCGGATTGGCGTTCACGTCTAACGTAACGCCCGTTTTCTGCTTCAGGACAAACCGGTTATACGTTACCTCGGCTTGAATAAAAAACGTAGAAAAGTTCTTACGAGCCCAAATGCCCCCTGTATAGCCGATGCCAATGCCATTGCTGTTGTTTTCGAGTTTTGGCACCTCAACTCCCCCAGTAACAACTTGAGCCGGAATGATGGTGAAGCCGTGTGTAAATGTACCGCCCCCTTTTATACCGAATTCAAAGTCCGAATCTGGCGTCTGTGCCATAGTGGCCGTAACGCTCATCAGGAGCAGTGCAGCCAGAGAAAGTTTACTGATTTTCATGCGTGCTTATTGTTGCAGCAATACACGGCGGTAATTGCCGGGATTGACTTGTGGAATCGTTGAGCTGTATTTGGTATTGATGCTTTTGATGATTTCGTTGGCTATCAACGCGTATCCGGCTGGTGTCAGGTGAATACCATCGAGACTATAGACCCCGCCCTGAATAAAATTGCCAGTGTACGTAATGCCGTTTTGCACCAGACCCGTAGCCGACGAAAGCTGAGTGAGCGTAGGGTTGGGGTCTAGGTAAGCGGCACCTTTGGCATCGGCCTGCGCTTTCATAACGCCATTGAACTCGGCAATTCTCCCGTTCATCAGGGCCACTTCATCAGCATCGAGCACGAATTGATTGGGCAGGGGATTCGTTGTACTTAATCCATAGGGACCTTTTGCAGTTCCGGCTGTAGTCGACCCTATCTTGCTATACTCCAGGGCGTTCGACAGCATTAATAAATCACCGGCCTGCGTTGGCCGAACCCCATTGGCGCTCTGGATAACCAAAGCCGAAACAGCGGGATTAGCGACTTTGATCTGCGCAACAACGAGAGGCACGGTTATCGTTGAAAAATAGGGGGTAGCCACAATGTTTGGGATACCAATGACCACCCCTTTGCGCCCCCCCTCGGCCAGTTTGTTCATAACAGCTGTAAAGTTGGTCGTGAACAAATCCGTAGCTGTTGGAGCCAGGATACCGCCGGAGGTAGCATACTGGAGAGCATCATTATTGCCCAACCAGCAGGAATAGAACGTAGCTCCGTTAAGGTTATCACTCACATACTGGAAATAGGTTGTGCTCTGGTTAGCCGCCAACCGCTCAAAATACTGATTCCCCTCCGTGGAGCCGTAGCCAACCCTGAGCAGGTCTGCTACCCGAATGCCAGGAACGCCAAGATTTTGATTGGGCGTAGTAAACTTGGTTAGTAGTGGCGACCCGCTGCCGGTAGTACCACCTCGACCTGCTCCGGGCGCTACCTGGGCGAGGGATGTAATCAGACTGGCCGGGTTAGCTGGGTCGGGCACGCGAATAAGTTTAAGATACCCGGACCCGGCAGCCTGCGCTTCCGAAAATAAAGGTTGTATGAAATCCCCCCCGCCAACTGTTTTAAACTGGCCAGCCAGAATAGATGGGTAGGAATTTAGCTGGCTCTCGCGGTATAAGCCCCCATCGGCGTAGCCGGCCGTCAGCGAATTACCCACAGCAACGTACTTGGTAAAGTCGGCATTGCCTTTCGAGGGCGTACTGGCAGGTCCAGTTGGGTCAATGTCATTGTTTTTGCAGGCCACCATTCCAACGAGCATCGTCAGGAATAGCCCCCACCGGAATCGTACAGTATAACACATGTTCAAACGGATGTTGGTTGTAAGGAATAAAGACCGATTAGCGCCTATAGAACGGTATAGTAACCCGTTTGGATGTAAGAAGTTGGTTAATCTTAATGAAATACTAATCCTACCTCATTCGGCAAACCGAAACATTCAGGTAGCCAATGGGTTGTTTGAAGCAGGTAGATCGGCAGACCTGCCAGTATTTTGTTTCATGTTCCATTCAAAACCAGATTAAATCAATGGGCCTTTTATCATTTTTCAAGGGAGTAGGAGAAAAGATTTTCCACCAGGATCAGGTTGCTGCACCAGCCGACCCGGCGCAGGCCGAGAAAGTTGAACCCGTTCGGGCGCAGGCGTTACTGGATCATGTGAAGCAGCTCGGACTGGCCTACAACAGCCTAACCATTAAAACCAAGGGCGATACGGTTACACTGGTTGGCTCGGTAAAATCGCAGGAAGATGCGGAGAAAATTGCCCTGGCCGTTGGTAACGTAGAGGGTGTGGAGGCCGTCGATAACCAGTTAGACGTTGCCGAACCCTCTGCCGAGGGCAAATATTATACGGTTAAATCGGGTGATACGCTGTCGAAGATCTCAAAAGAGGTATATGGCGACCCAATGAAATATGGCGTTATTTTTGAAGCCAACAAACCCATGTTGAAAGATCCTGACCTGATCTATCCAAACCAGGTTTTGCGTATTCCGCAGTTGTAAGAGTCAAGTTATAACTAAGTCGGGTTGTATGGCGGTTAAGTTAGCAAACGCAAAAACTTAATCGCCCTGCAACCCGACTTAGTTTACAACCCAATCCCCCGGCCCTGAACCTTTCCGAACATTCAGCCGGATGGGTCGGTTAATGGCCTATCAACCAATCAATGGAAAATGGCCGTTCATCTATTATCCTACCTGAAGGAACAGTTTACTCCCGGTGTTATTGACCTGCTCAGCCGCGAGTTAAGTGAGTCTCCCACCAATACGCTCAAAGCTGTCAATGGGTCGCTGCCAACATTGCTGGGTGGCCTGGCCCGACGTCTTGATGCATCGGGCGGAGCTTCATCCATCATCAGTCTGCTGGCAAAAGGTGATTACAGTGATACACCACTTGATGTGAGCCAGGTGCTCGATGAGCATCAGCAAACCGTTAATACCGTTACGGCCGGACGTGGTTTTTTAAACGAAATTTTCGGCACTAATCTTTCCCAGACAACAGCCTTAATAAGCACTTATAGTGGTACAAAACCGCAGTCGGTTCAAACGATTATGGGATTGGCCGGGTCCGTGCTCATGGGCGTGCTGGGCCGGCAGGAGCAGGAAAATGGCCTCACGGCCCACAACCTGTCGACGCTACTATTGGGTCAGGCTACAGAATTCCGAACGGCTATGCCGGCTGGATTAGAGGATGTTGGAAACCTGTTGGGCTTTAACGAACTCAAAACGCCTAGCGGGCCGCAAACCGAGGTGCAGGGGACCGATAACTTCAGTGGCACGGTTATCAACCCTAACATACCAAAAAGTCCCGAGGGCGACCGTCGGCAGGAGAATGTCAGGTGGCTGCGCTGGGCCATGATCGTGGTGGCAATACTGGTGGCGGCCCTGATTATCCAGAAATGCAGCGAGAACCAGAATAGCACTGATGGAGTCAGCACTGACTCAACCGCACGGGTAGAATCTAACGCGGTCGAAGATACTTCGGCTGCTGCCAAACGCAGCGTTCAGGAGGCACATGGGCAGGTGAGCGATTCTACGGCACCAGGCGCACTCGGTATTCGGGATTCATCGCGGGCACCCATAAAAAAATAAAGACGTATCAATGCGTTGTTACGTCGTTCTTAAACGACGTAACGACAGCGAATCTATAAAAACCTTAACTCAACCGATTGAAAACGATGATAAACAACACCCGAACAAGCCTCCAAAATGGGCTGCTTGCTGTATTGATGGCTATAGCCAGCCTGACGCTCTTGAACTGTCAGGGCGGAAAAAAAGAAGCCAGTAAAGAATCGTCTGCCGCTTCGGCCGATAGTTCGTTTATGGGCCGGCAGGGCGATACGCTCAACTCGTCGGCTATGGATGCGCCCCAGCAGGCACCCGTCGATAGCACCCCGGGCGCGGTGGTTCCGGCCCAGGTGAATGTACGCGTGAAGAAATAAGGACTACCGTGGCGTTTAAGGGAGTCAATGAGTCGGTTGGTGGGCAGTCCGTGTCTAACTTGCCGACTCATTACTTCACTGCCTGATCGCTAAAGTTATGTTTGTTGACGCCATAGAGCGCATCGACCCTTTTACCCGTCCGCTTCATACCATTGTTCGGCTATATGGCCACAGCGAAATTGTTCCCGGTAGCGCGACGCTTTTTTTTGTGAACGAATCTGGCTGCGCTGTTACGTGTAAGCATGTGGCGGAGTTAGTTACTAAAGCCGACACCATCTACCAGAATTACCGCAGTTTTCAGGGTGCCCGCCGGGACGTTCATCGCCAAAAAGATGCCGCGCAGCGCATTAGCCAGTTAGAAGCCCAGTTCAAGCTTCAGTCCGAAACCATCATCCGCATCCAGAACTATTTTGTGGGCTGCAGTAATGACGCTAAACTGACCGTGGACATGCACCCAACGCAGGACCTAGCCTTGCTACGCTTTGAGGGATACGGTCCATCGCTTTACCGCTCCTACGCCAGGTTTCTCGGCGACAGCAGCCGCGT
>JAQBNX010000848.1 GCA_028288385.1 Spirosoma sp. | reverse complement strand
TTGCGGAGTTGATTTCCTGGACACGTCCGTTTGCGATGCGGACAGATGCATTTGGTAACCACTCAGTTCCGGTAAATAAATGGGCGTTTGTGAAAATAATGGTCATGCTTGTTCAGCCTGAATGTTAGTTGAGTTATGTGCTACGTTCGGCGCTTTTATGGACAGAAATGCCGGATTGAGGCCAGACAGACACTCGGCAGTTCGGTCATTCTGTCGAAAAAGAGCAATCCGTCTGAAACCCTAACGCAAATAATGGCCGGAATGTAGTCGATTTTTCGTTTTTTTGCGAACTATTTCGTGTCAGTACCAACCTGTTTATCTCTTGAACGCAGTTCGTTTAACTCCCCCAGCCACGCTAACGCAACCCAGACTGGATGGTCCCGGTCTCGTCCAGGCCACGATTCCACTGGCCTCGTCGAAAAGTGAAAGTAACCGCGCGTTGATTATCGACGCACTCACCGGATTTCGCTGCGACTTGCAAAACCTTTCGACCGCCCGGGATACGCAAACGATGATTCGGTTGCTGAAATCAACCGACCAAACGGCCGATGTATTGGATGCTGGTACAACCATGCGTTTTCTGACGGCTTATTTTGCCGTTACGGGGCAGGAAAAAATAATGACGGGGACGCCACGGATGTGCGAGCGTCCAATCGGAATTCTCGTGGATGCCCTGCGGGCGCTGGGTGCCAATATAACCTACCTGAATCAGGAAGGGTATCCACCTCTGCAAATCAAGAGGTTTTCGGCTTCAGCCCAGTCTAGCAATCGACTGAGCATTCGCGGGGACGTAAGTAGTCAGTATATATCGGCCCTCGTTATGATTGCCCCGTTGCTTCCTGATGGATTGACATTGCAGCTGACGGGCGCTATTGGCTCCCGCCCGTATATCGACATGACACTCGAACAAATGCGGTACTTCGGAGCCGATGTTCAGGCCGATTGGGAAGCAAAGACGATCACCGTAGCGCCGAAACCGTATACGCCCAAACCGTATGCAATTGAATCCGATTGGTCGGGGGCAAGTTACTGGTACAGTGTGGCGGCTTTGGCCAACGACCGGATCGCCGGACCGCTCACGGCTGAGATCAACTTGTTGGGTCTGAAAGCAAAGTCGCTTCAGGGCGACAGCGCGATTACCGACATCATGCGTTCATTGGGTGTCGAGAGTACCTTCACGGATTCGGGGGTTCGGTTAACCAAATGCCCAACGGCTACATCGCTGACCTGGGATTTTACGGATTGTCCTGATCTGGCCCAGACGGTAGCCGTTTGTGCCGCCGTGAAAGGCGTCGTGCTCCGTCTTACGGGTATCGAGAGTTTGAAGATAAAGGAAACCGACCGTGTAGCGGCTTTACAGGCTGAGTTGCAGAAAATTGGCGCTGAACTAGTTGAGATCGAACCGAATCATCTGTACGAAGTTCACCAGTTAGCGGTAAGCCCTTCGGGCCCGGCCACGATCGCTACTTACGATGATCACCGGATGGCTATGGCCTTTGCACCGGTAGCGATGCAGTACGAAATTATCATCGAAGAGCCCGGTGTAGTGGCCAAATCATATCCTTCATTCTGGGATGATATGGCTAGGGTGGCAACGGTTAAATTTACCGAGGCCAGTCCGGCGTTATAAAGTGAACGGTTCCCCGTCTGGGTTTACAGGTATCATTGCCTTTGAGTGGCTTAACTAAGTACGTTAAATCGAGAACTATACATCTTTATTCAATCATGACACATCGGGAGCAATTCGAACAGCAGGGCTATCTCATTGTCCATAATGTGTTTACGCCCGACGAAGTGGCTACATTACGTCAGTCGGCGTATGAACACCGGGACCGGCAACAAAAACTCGGTCAGGTGGCACAAGTAAAACAGGCAACTTCGGTGAAAGGTGATCTGCTGAGTAAAGACGGCCTGGGCTGGGTCATTTACGATCCCCGAATTGTTTCCATAGCTACCGACATTCTGGGTGATACACCCGTGTATTTTTCCGACAGTACGTATCAGATTGGGACGGGTACGCGCGGTTTTCATCGGGACAATATCGACCGCTATCAGTTTGGCCAGGGAGCCGACTGGGAGGGACCCTACCCGCTTATTCGTTTCGGTATTTATTTGCAGAATCACGACAGCTACAGTGGAGGAATTCGGTTCAAAGCCGGTAGCCATGAGGCTGCTGACGGCGCTGACGTCTTTGCTGACACGCGTGCGGGCGATATTGTCGTCTGGAACATGCGAACGCTCCACAGTGGCAATGCCCGACGAATGAAAGTGCTGACCAATCTGCCCCTGCACGTGGGTCTGGAGAACCGCCTGCCCGATTTTCTGTTCCGCGAGCAGCAGGGCGAACGCGTGTCGCTATTTTTTAGCTATGGCCTGGAAGGGAAACACCTCGACCGCTACCTCGAACAGCACATTCAGAAGCGAGCGGATATGCAGGAAAACGTACGCCTGTCTACGTACTCTCCCGAAACGCTTAAAAAAGCGGAACAGAACAAGGTGAAAGTATTGGATATGAAGAAGTTGGTCTAACCCGTAGGGTTAGCCGCTGATACTTTCGCCGAGTTTGTGGGTTCCACCCGAGGCCTGGGTTGGCGTATACGTTGTTGGGAGTGTAATGCGAAACGTAGTCCCTTTTCCTACTACTGAATCGACCTGGATATGACCATGATGCAATTCAATAATGCGTCGCGTCAGGGCCAGGCCAATGCCATGACCATTGATGGTCATGGTTGATTCTGACCGGTAGAAAGGCTCGAAAATGTGCGGGAGGTCTTCTTGAGGAATGCCATAGCCCTGATCGCTGAAGGTAAGTTTGAGTTGTCCCCGTTCAAATAATATTCGCACTGATACGCCCCCGTCCGGCGAGTATTTGCAGCCGTTTTCCATCAGATTCTGAAAGGCCGTCTGAAGTAGTGACTCTTCCCCGACAATAACCAGTTCTTCTTCATGGACAGGAAGGTTATCGAAATCAATATCAATCTGATAGGCTGGCTTTTTGCTGATAATCTGACTCTGCGCCTGCCATAAAAGTTCGTCGATGCGAACCGGCTGGTAGTTGAGCGTCACCACATCCGAGCTGGCACGGGCTAGTTCGAGTAGGCCGTTTACGAGCCGAATCATACTCTTCACCTCATCCAGCAACGCATCGAAAGCAACCTCATATTCATCCGTTGTGCGCGCCTGCAAACGGGTTACCTCAATCTGGCCCATCATAACCGTGAGCGGGGTACGCAACTCATGGGATGCGTGCGAAACAAAGCTTTTCTGCAAGACGAAGGCTTCTTCGAGCCGGATAAGCAGATCATTGAACGTTCGGGCCAGATCAGCCAGCTCATCGCGCGGACGACCCACCCGTAGTCGTTCGTGGATATTGGTTGCCGAGATGGCATTGACCTGGGTAATGAGTTCGGCTACGGGCCTGAGCGCATCGGTTGCAAACAGATAGCCCGCTATACCAACGATAACCAGGCTTAATAGCCAACCCGAAAAGAGAATTTCCCGCAGCCGGTCCAGCTTACTCAATCCATAGCGGTCGTTTCCCGAAGCAACAATGATTAAGGGTTCTTTTCGAGCGTTCAAATGCAGAACAGCAATCGCTTCGGTATCGCCTATTCGGTTATACTGGGGTTTCTGGGGGGCAACTTTGCCCAAGAATGCCGGTGTTACAGGAAAACGGGGGCGCTTGGTTTCCTGGTTGTATAAAACAGTGCCCTGTCTGTTATAAATCGTGACCTGCTCGTCGGTCATAACGGGCAGATCTGCCCGTGGTACTTCGCCTACGTCCTCGCGCAGCCGGACGGTCGTGAATGCTTTCTCACTGAGACGCTGCTGGAATTCCTGTTCTCGGAACTGGTCATACAAATAGTAAACGGAGACCGTAAACAGCAGGACGATCGAAGCAACCAGTAATACAAATAATAGAGTCAGGCGCGTGCGGATGTTCATAAATAAGTCGTACGTTGATCAGTCACCAGTTATGACTGGCGACTGACCAACGTACGACCGGCCACTTCCTGATGTAGTTGATTTACTCTTCTTTTAACATATACCCCATGCCAATGACTGTATGAATAAGTTTGGTTGGGAAATCTTTGTCAATTTTTTTGCGAAGGAAATTGACATAAATATCAATTACATTCGTACCTGTATCGAAGTGAA